>CAZDFL010000019.1:0-17181 GCA_964504835.1 uncultured Zetaproteobacteria bacterium | reverse complement strand
GAACTCCACCCGCCGCTGGTTCTGTATCGCCTGAGAATAATTTTTCATGACATGAAATCGATCAAAGACAATGTCTGCATTGGGCAGACAGTCCCTGACCGACTTCTGAAATGCCAGCCCCATGTCCATAGCTACTGCTTTAATGCCGTTTTCAACCTCATCATGCGAAATGCCTTCGCCCTGTTTGATAAGCGCCTTGAGATCAGCCATCGCTATTCATCTCCAGCCGCGCAGGATGAAATAACCAACACAGAAGTCCGCATGATGGGATAGCCTCAACGTATCCTTCAGGCTTGAGAGCAGTTGCAGTTCGATGTTGTCAAAGATTCGTGGCAAAATCATCACCCCCTCAACCTTAAGCATAGTCGGTGAATTTATATTTGCATGTAAATCGTTAAATCACTTTAGCAAAGGCTGGGGGAAGTTAAAAAAATAGGCATAAAAAAGCCGCCCCGAAGGACGGCTTTTTTACAAATCATTATATAGCAATCAGTGACAGCAACCTTCTGTATGAATATGCCCGTGTTCCAGTTCTTCGGCTGAGGCTTCCCGGATCGAATCAACGGTAACATCAAAATGCAGCCGCTCACCAGCCAACGGATGATTGCCGTCGATGGTGACATCATCGCCATCCACACTGGCAATGCGAATCACCTGCATGCCCTGTTCGGTCTGGGCCTGAAATTCCATGCCCGCTTCAATCTTGTCGACACCCTCGAACATATTGCTCGGCACGGTCTGCATTAATTCCTTGTTGTATTCGCCGTAGGCATCGACAGCGTCAATGCTGACTTCCAGCGCATCGTCGGTCACTTTTCCTTCCAAGGCACGCTCCAGCCCCGGAATAATATTCTGCGCCCCGTGCAGATAGACCAATGGTTCCCCGTCTTCGGATGAATCGATCACCGAACCGGCATCGTTTTTCAGAGTATAGTGAATGGATACAACTTTATCTTTGGCGATTTGCATGGAGCTCTCCTGATGATCATAAACCAATAGCGGCGGCACACTACGCAATCGTAATCTGCATACAAGTTCAAAAAATGCCGGACTTGCGAAACAGACGCTGCTTGCCATCATTCGCAATGCGTCGCTGACCGATGAGTTCACAACCATCACAACATTGCGTGAATCAGCCTCCGGCAGCGTAAGCGCCCGCTCGCCATCGGTTGTAACTATCGGCAATGTGGTGAGCGACAGAATTGTCTGGAAGGATTAAAACATGCCAAAACCACCCATGATGCCCTACAAACGCCATGCTATTTTTTGCTGTGGAAAAAGCTGCGGCGAGAATATGCCGTTACTCAATTATCTGAAAGATAAAGTCATTGAGGCTGGCCTGACGGTCGGCGATCCAAACGCGGTGCGTGTCAATCGGGCCGGTTGTCTGGGCGTTTGCGCCGAAGGGCCGATCATGGTCGTGTATCCCGAAGGTGTGTGGTATTGCCATCTCGATGAGGCGGGCATTGATCAAATCGTCGAAGAACATTTCAAAGGCGGCAAGCCTGTCAAAACGTTGTCATTTTACCACTACGCCTAACGAACACTGGCGCAAGCTGATTTGGCTGATTAAGCTGGCCGCAGGAATAAACCTGATGAGCATCGTTCAGGTCTGTTCCAAGCGGGGTGGAAGAGTGCGACTTCCGATTTGGATGATAGTTGTGTTACTGATTTGGGCACCTGCTGTGCAAGCTGCTACGGTTCACGCATCGACCCAACCATTGGTGCAAAAGCAACGTATCTGGTTCCAGCAAGCCCATCGGGCGCTGAACAGGCACGATATGAAAACATTTCATCGCCTGAAAGCCAAACTGGCAGATTATCCGCTTACCCCCTATCTCGATATCTGGCATGCCCGCAAGTCTCTGAAAAAGAACAATGATGTGCTGGCGGCAGCGACGCTGGCTCGTTACGCCGATGTTCCCGAAGCCAGAAATCTGCGCGCCGCATGGCTGAAAAGTCTGGCCAAACGGGGGCGTTGGTCACATGTAGAGAATATATTGGCGCATTATCCCAAGCTCGCATCGTGGTATCCGGACACGGCCATGATGGCCAACTGGCATGCGGGCAACAAAGAGCAGGCTATGCGCCAGTTCTCCAAACGCTGGCAACAGGGTAAAAAACTGCCTGTCGCTCTGATCAGCCTGCAGCAGTATTGGGTCAAGCAGGGACACCCGACCAGAGCTGAGCGCTGGAAGCGGATTGAACGGCTGGTTCATCGCGGTAAATGGAGTCAGGCTCGTAAACTGGCCAAAGCATTGCCGAAGTCACAGCGCCTGTGGTTGAAATACTGGCGCACTGTGCAAAAAGCACCGCAGAAAACATTACAGAAGCAGAACATACTTGCATCTATCGCGCCGACTCAAGCTGCGATGATCATCAGCGATGGCATCAAGCGCTTGTCGCGCAGAGATGCGGGCAAAGCATGGCTGCTGCTGCAACAACTCGAATCAGATGCCACACTTGCGACGGGAACTTACCTGCCCGCGCTGAAACGACATACAGCACTCAGGGCAGCCAGGCAGCACAATCCTGAAGCTGCCAACTGGCTGGCTGCACTGCCGGATGCGCTCCAGAATGAAGACACCCGAGGATGGCGCACCCGGATTCACATGCTGCAACAGGATTGGAAAAACACGTTGAAAGCCATTGCAGCCATGCCTGAATCGGAACAACAGCAAAGCCGATGGATTTACTGGACAGCAAGATCCGCAGAAGCAGTTGGAGAGCCGGAAATGGCTCGTTTCCTGTTTGCCAAGCTGGCTGATGAACGCGGTTATTACAGTTTTCTGAGCGCCGAACGCCTCGGTCAGCCATTCCGGTTTAATGCATCTGAACTCACGGCTTCAGAGGCTGCCATTACCGAGGTGGAACAAATACCGGCTGTGCGCCGTGCCTATGAGTGGTTGCAACTGCACAAGCGCAGCAAAGCCGCTCGTGAATGGCAGCATGCACTGGCTGGTGCCAACCCTGAGCAATGGCAGGCGGCGACAGTGCTGGCTTCACGCTGGCAATGGCATGATCAGGTGATTCGCGCCGCCTTCAAGGCTAATAAACTCGATGCCATATCTGATCGTTTTCCGATTGCTTTCGGAAAAACGGTGATGCAAGCATCCAGGCAAACCGGCCTGAAACCAGCCTCGATCTGGAGCATTATCCGGCAGGAATCTGCCTTCAACCAACATGCGGTTTCCTATGTCGGTGCAAAAGGATTAATGCAGTTAATGCCGAAAACAGCCCGAAAGGTTGCTCGCAAGCTGGGTCTGGGCAAAGGAACTCCGAGATTGTTTTCTCCCGCTATCAATATTCGCCTCGGCTCATCCTATCTGGCCACGCAAAAAATACGCTTCGGCAATCTGGCACTGGCCTCGGCAGCCTATAATGCCGGGCCGCATCGGGTGTCCCGCTGGCTAAAACGAACCCCCTTTGATGCCCCCGAAGCATGGGTGGAAGCCATCCCGTTTAATGAAACACGGCGCTATGTGCAGCAGGTCATGGCATTTGTTTCAGTCTATGAATGGCGACAAAACAAACCGTCAACCAGCCTGATTTCCCGCTTGAATGAGCAGGTTCAAAAAGTCAGCCTGAACGAGACAGCATTGATAAACCATGCCTTCGCCAAGGGTGGCAATCATTGAAAGCGCTTGCTAGCTTGCGCGGCTAAATATAAATGCGAGGTAAAGACTCATGGCTTTTGTTGTCACCCAGCTATGTAAAGATTGTGTAGATACGGCTTGTGTCGCCGTTTGTCCTGTTGACTGCTTCTACCAGCCCAAAGATGTCACAGATGAAACGCCGAATATGCTGTATATTTCTCCGGAAGAGTGCATCGATTGCGCCGTTTGCGAACCGGAATGTCCGTGGGAAGCCATTTATCCGGAAGAAGATGTGCCGGAAGTATTTGAGCCGGATATCGCCTTGAATGATCTGTGCGATACCGAGCGCGATGCCTTTGAACTGGCTGAAGTGACAGATCACGAGCCGCCATCGGCTGAAGAAGTGGCTGAAAACAAGGCCAAGTTCGGCCTGTAATCGATTTCGATTAAGTCATCAAAAGCGCATGTGTGGTCAGCCATACATGCGCTTTTTTTATCCCGGATTTTATCTGAATGAACAAGATTCCCCTCAATGGCCTAAACCACGAACAACTGGTTGAACTCTGTCATCGCGCCGGAGTAAAGCCGGTGCATGCCGAACGCTTGTTGGCTTCTGTTTTCCGCCATTATAATAATGATTTAGACGCCATCCCCGATATCCCGGCCGCATTACGCGCATACCTGGCCGAGCACGCATGTATTTTTGAACCGGAATGCACGGCCAGCCAACTGGCTGCGGACGGCACACGCAAATTACTATTGAAAATGCCGGATGGAAAAGAGGTCGAAACGGTGCTGATTCCGGGGCCGGGTCGACTGACCCAGTGCATTTCAACGCAAGTCGGCTGTGCTGTCGGCTGCACCTTCTGCCTGACTGCCACGGCCGGATTAACTCGCAATTTAACGGCTGCCGAAATGGTTGCTGAAGTCATGGCCGGGCAACGTATCAGCGGGCAGAGCGTTCGCAATATCGTATTGATGGGTATGGGTGAGCCGCTGCACAATTATGATGCAGTAGCGCAATTCGTGCGTATCGCCACCGATCCGAAGGGTATGGCGTTCTCGCCCAATCGCATCACCCTATCGACATCAGGGCTGGTTCCCGCCATTCATCGTATGATTGAAGACGATTTACCCTGCAATCTGGCCGTATCGCTCAATGCCACTACCGATGAAGTGCGCAGCCGCATTATTCCATTGAATCGTAAATATCCCATTGGCGAACTGATGGGTGCCGTAGGCGATTATATTGCCGCGCGTGGTAATAAACGGGTGTTGATTGAATACGTCTTGCTGGCTGGTATCAATGATACAATGGATGATGCCCATCGCCTGTGTGCATTGCTGGATGGACTGGGGTGTACGGTCAACCTGCTACCGTTCAATCCGTATCCCGGCTCAGCATTCGACAGGCCAGCTGATGCAGCCATTGCAACATTTCGTTCGGTGCTGGTGGATGCATCCATGGTGGCTGTGGTCCGCGAATCACGGGGACGAGATATCTCAGCCGCCTGCGGTCAGCTCAAAACTGAAATCACCGCCAGAAAACGGCATCTCTCACAGCATAACCCCTGAGTCGTATTACGATACGTCCATATCCATCAGGCGCTGAATATGAGCCAATGAACGCCTGAAATGCTGCCAGTCCCATTGCTTGCCCGGATCCCATTTTCGACCCGGCGCAATATCCTGATGGCCGACAATGCGTTCGGATGAAATAGCTGGATAGCGTTGCATGAGCATTTTGCATAAACGCGCGGTTTCGCGGTATTGCGCCGACGTAAACGGGGTGCGTTCATCGCCAATCATTTCAATGCCGATAGCATAATCATTGCAGCCGCTTCGACCCTGCCATGTGGAAACACCTGCATGCCATGCACGCCGGTCACAGGCGACAAATTGGGTTATATCGCCTTGCCGATCCACCACAAAATGGGCTGATACTTTCAGACCGCGCAGCGCCTCAAATGTTGAGTCCGCCGCACAATCCAGCCGCCCCATAAACAGATCATCAATATATTGCGGCTCGAAGCATCCGTCCGGCAGGCTGATGGCGTGCAGCACAATCAAATCAACTCGCACGCCGTCAGGCCGTGCATTGTGATGAGGTGAATTCAATTGCCGCATGGGCTGATGATGATAAGGAACGACTTGCGGCACAAGGTGCACACGGGTATGGGCAGGGCAATCGCATTAAAATGCCATCCATTTTGTTGAAAAGTGTGCAAGTTATAATCAAAAACAATCACCACAGAGTACGTCAAAGGCAGAAACCAGAAGGCAACGCAACTATTCGCCTCAAAATCATACTGTTTTTGACTCGTTCCCCCCACCTGCTCGCAACGATCACCCTAAGCTCGACAGACTCCTGGATGAAATTATCCACCAGTTGCTCCAGTCCGATAAAACAATACGGCAACACACTTTTCAAGTCTAAGTAAGAGAACAGTTTTGAGGGCAGGTTGATTTTGGCCGTGAAGTCGCAGAGTTTTCGGGCATGACATATTTCGATGTATTTAATGGTGATGCTGATGGCATCTGTGCGCTGCACCAGTTGCGACTGGCCAAGCCACGCGATGCCGAACTGGTGACCGGGGTGAAACGGGATATTGCACTGCTCAAACGGGTCAATGCCAAAGCGGGCGATCAGGTGACCGTGCTGGATATCTCGCTGGACACGAATCGTGATGATGTATGCCGTTTGCTGAAACATGGTGCGCGCATTCAATATTTTGATCACCACTTTGCGGGCGAGATTCCGGCTTCAGAACAGCTTGATGCCCATATCAACACATCCGCCGATGTTTGCACCAGTCTGCTGGTCAATGATTATCTGGGTGGCACCTATCTGGCCTGGGCGGTGACTGCGGCTTTCGGTGATAATTTATTCGATGCGGCACGGCGAGCGGCGGTGCCGTTAAATCTGTCGGCAGCGCAGATGCAACAACTCGAACAACTGGGCACGCTGATCAATTACAACGGTTATGGGGTGACGCTGGATGATCTCTATTTCGCCCCCGATGCATTGTATCGCGAAATCAGTGGTTATGAGGATCCGTTTGAATTTATTGCAGCCTCAGCGGCGTTCAAGACGCTGGCCGAGGGTTATGCCGTCGATATGGCGCAGGCGCGCCAGCTGGATGCCGAAATCGAAGAAGATGCAATAAAAGTGTTATTACTACCGGATGCTGCCTGGACGCGGCGCGTGTCCGGCGTTTTCGGCAATGAACTGGCGCGTGGCAGGCCGGATCGGGCTCATGCGCTGATGACCACGCTGCCGAACGGCAATTATCGCATCAGTGTGCGTGCGCCGCTGAATCGTAAAACCGGCGCGGATACATTATGCATGCAGTTCCCCGGTGGCGGCGGACGCAAAGCCGCAGCTGGCATCAATGATTTGCCGGTTGATATGTTCGATGCATTTGTAAATGCATTCAGGAGCCAATATGGATAACAACGATGGCTGATATTCTGGCCGGTATTCACCCGGTAAAACATGCGCTTGATGCGGGCGCTGCGATTGAGGAATTGCTCATTGAAAAGGGCAAACATCATCCGCGCCTCAACGAATTGATTCATCTGGCCAGAAAAAACGGCGTTCGTTTTTCATTTGTGCCGAAACAGGCACTGGTGCGTTTGGCTGAAGGTGTGCCGCATCAGGGCGTGGTGGCGAAAATGGCGGCAGCAGATGCAGTGCAGGCGGTTTCCTTTGAAAGCTGGCTCAAGGCGCTGGATATGGATGTTGCACCATTGGTGTTGTTGCTCGATCAGGTGACTGATCCGCATAATCTCGGTGCCTGTGTGCGTACGGCGGAAGCGGCGGGTTGCCTGGCCGTGATTGTACCCAAAGATCACGCCGCCGATCTGCATTCGCCGGTGGTGGCGAAATCGGCCTGTGGCGCGCTGGCACGATTGCAGGTACTGCGGGTAACCAATTTAACGCGCAGTATCGAAAAGTTGCAGGCTAAAGGGTTCTGGACGGTGGGCCTGGCAGGCGAAGCGGAAAGCTCGATTTATGATGCGAAGATGTCAGGTGCCACAGCAGTGGTGATGGGTTCAGAAGGGGCCGGGTTGCGCAGGTTGGTGCGCGAGGCGTGCGATCAGTTAATCCATATACCCATGCCAGGAACGGTGGAATCGCTCAATGTATCAGTGGCAACCGGCATCGCCCTGTTTGAAATCAACCGCCAGCGTGGCGGGGGACTGTGATCAGGTAGCGGTGATCAGGCGGCGAGCTTTTCGGAAAGCTCGGCTTTTGAAACGCGGGCGAACTTCTGGCCGCAATACTGACATTGACCGGAACCATTTTTCAGGCTGATGTAAACCAGCGGGTGCTGGCCGTTATCGGAACAGGAGACAATTTCCTCTGTTGCTTTGATGATATCATTGCGCATGTTTAGCCCCCGTGAATAATGCTTCCCCATATTAAAAAAGCGGGCGAATTGTGTCTTCGATGCCGATAATGTCAAGTTTTGGACGCAGTAATTTTCTTGGGAGTGTATGATGAATGGAACTGACAGGGTGCTGATTGAAGGGCTCGAAGTGCGAACTGTGATAGGTATTTATGATTGGGAGCGCGAAATCCGGCAGACCGTGCGCCTTGATCTGGAAATGGCCTGGGATATCACCAAGGCAGCACAAACCGACAGCATCGAAGATACGCTGGACTACAAATCGGTGTCGAAGCGGTTGATCGCATTTGTGGAGTCATCCAGCTTTGGTTTGATTGAAACGCTGGCCGAGCAATGCGCCAATATTCTGCTGACAGAATTTTCCGTGCCGTGGTTGCGCCTGAAAATGTCCAAACCGGGCGCAGTGCGTGGCAGCGAGAATGTTGCCGTATTGATTGAAAGGGGTAGCCATGGCTGAGGTATTGGTCGGCATGGGCTCAAATATTGATGCTGAGAATAATTTATTGCAGGCGGCATCGGCGCTCAGGGCTGAATTTGGCCATGTTACTTTTTCATCTGTGTATCGCTCACCTGCCATTGGTATGGAAGGTGATGATTTTCTCAATGCCTGTTGTGTATTCGATTCCGTGCTTGAACAGGCGGAAATACGTCGGTGCATGAAGGCGCTGGAAGATGCGCAGGGGCGTGATCGAACGCGAGGTTCATGGAAGCCGCGTACGATTGATCTGGATGTGCTGATGTATGATGGCGAGGTGATTGATGAGGAACTGTACCAATATGCTCATGCTTATGTGCCAGCCTTAGAACTGGTTGATTTCGATGTTTCTGCGCTGTCATGCGAAGGCGATGTGACACGTGTTGAATTGCGTTTATGAATTTAGGACTACTCAGAACCATTATCATTCTACCCGGTTCAGCGCTGGTGTTTATTCCGACGGCAATCCTGTGGATGACTGACAACACCCGTAGCGCTTCCTCCATGCCTGATGCTACTCTGATTTCTTTCTGGTTCGGCCTGATGCTCCTGTGCATTGGCCTTGTGTTAGCTTTTTGGACTGTGCGGCTGCTTTTGACATACGGGGAAGGAACGCCAGCGCCATGGGATCCGCCGAAAAAACTGGTGGTGCGCGGCCCTTACCGCCATATGCGCAATCCGATGATTACGAGTGTTATGTTCATGCTGTTGGCCGAGGCTCTGCTGTGTCGTTCATGGCCTCTTGGCGGGTGGTTGATAGTCTTCTTTCTGGCCAATGCCGTCTATTTTCCGCTGGTGGAGGAAAGGGGGCTTAAAAAACGTTTCGGTGAAGATTATCTGCAATACATGGACAGCGTCCCGCGCTGGTTTCCGAGAATGAAGCCGTGGACGCCTCCATCTGATAATTATGAGTATTAGACCCATGTTCTGTCTCATTATTTCCAAGCATCTGCTCAAACTCATGAACCGCGTTAATTCTTTTGGCACTGGCAACTGCAATCTCCAGGTCATGGGGAATAACGTTGTTTGAGATGATAAATTCAACCAATGCAGTTTTATCCTGCTGCGAAAACAGCGCCCTGATTTGGTTTGCATTTTCCTGATCATAGGGATCATCAAGAGGAATATATGCTTTCACACCTTTTCTGAATGGCTCATAATTTTCTTGTAAGAAGTTAATCAGTGATTTGAACTCTTCCTGATCCAGGGTGAATTCACTTTTTGGATCAAGCACTTCCAGCTCTTCTCGATCAAGCTAATCCTTCGGTTTTTTATACCGTCCAAGCTTTAATCGGATATCTTCCTTGCCGGAGTTATGTGGAATTTTCCAGAAAATCGCACGAGTTATTACAGTTGGTTTGTCCCGCAGTATCTTGAAAGGGTTCAAGTACCTTGATAACGACAGAAAGCTCATTCGCCAGCTTGCGTCGAAATTGTATCTTTCCATCCTGATCGACAACGCAGATAACATTGTTGTCTGAATGCAGGTCTATGCCTGAAGAATATGCGTTCATATCACACCTCCTGTTGTGGCTTATCGGTCATTATGAACCGAGATGCCGGAGAGGCATAATGTTATCAGGCCTATACCTTCTATTTTTATAAATTCTGACTGTCTGAGTTTGCCCGATCTAGGGCGGTCACATCATCCGCATACGCTGGACGTTTACAAGGAATTAAACATGAAATAAACAACGCTACTGCATGATTTTATCCATGCGCGTTAGTACCAGCCATTTTCCTTGAATGAGAGC
This sequence comes from uncultured Zetaproteobacteria bacterium, assembly GCA_964504835.1. GTDB lineage: Bacteria > Pseudomonadota > Zetaproteobacteria > Mariprofundales > Mariprofundaceae > Mariprofundus. The sequence goes on along the minus strand of CAZDFL010000019.1, from coordinate 6,944 downwards.
ACTTCCGTGCCGGCAATCAGAAAATGATCGAGAATCTTGATTTCCAGCGCGGCACAGGCCTCGGCCATGCGGCGGGTCAGATCAATATCTTCCTGACTGGCCCGTGGTGTGCCGCCAGGGTGATTGTGAAACAGAATGAGTCCTTTGGCATCAAGTTCCAGTGTCCGTTTGACCAGATTACGCGGATAGATGGCGGTGCGATCCACGGTGCCCTCGAATAAAATCTGGGTGGCAATATGGCGGTGTTGCTGATCGGTGAACACCGCCCCGAAACATTCCATACCACGCCCCTGCACCAGCATTCGCAGATGCGCCTTTACTTTTTCCGGACGATCAAACACTTTTTTGCCGGGCAGCGCGGAGGCCAGATAGCGAATTTCGACATGCCGAATCAGAGTCAGGAATACCGCGCCTTTTTCACCCACCCCTTCGGTTTGGGAAAGCTCCGCCACGCTCGCATCAAATACGCCAGCCAGCGTGCCGAAAATATGCAACAAACGCTTGCTAATCGGCTTCACATCCACACGCGGAATCGCATAGGTCAGCAACAGCTCCACCACCTCATAATCGTGGAAGTCATTAAATCCGTGTTCAGCAAAACGCTGTCTCAGCCGCTCCCTGTGCCCCTTGATGCTCGCATCCATGACCCTTATCCAAGCCCAGAATGCAGGCTGCGTCAAACATTGGCAGGAATTAAAATCAGGTTATACTCCGGCCATGCGATTGATCATGCTTGATACTGAAACGACCGGACTCTCACCGCTAAGTGGTGATCGCATGGTGGAGATCGGTGCTATTGAAGTGTTAAATCGTCAAGTACTTTCAGGCCATGCACATGTATTCCACCAGTATATCAACCCCGAACGCGATATTCCGGCTGAAGTGGTTCGCATCCACGGCATCAACAATGCCAAGGTGAAAAACAAGCCGACGTTTAAAGAAATCGCTCAGGACTTTCTCGATTTTATCGCAGGCGCTACGCTGGTCATCCACAATGCCTCGTTCGATCTGGGTTTTATCATGAACGAATTGCGGCTAAACGGTTTTCCGAATATTCAGAATACTCTGGTCATTGATACGCTGGCCTTTGCCCGTAAAAAGCACCCGCACCAGAAAAACAATCTCGATGCACTGTGTGACCGCTACAATATTGACCGGGGCATGCGTGAATTGCACGGTGCACTGCTCGATTCCGAACTGCTGGCTGAAGTCTATCTGGGCATGACCGGCGGTCGTCAGTTCTCACTCGGCATGGATATTCCCAGCCAGCCAGCCTCCAGTTTTGTACAACTGCCCGAACAATCGCGCGGTCGTGATGAACAGGCAGAAACCGCCACCATGATGAAACGCTGCCTGCCCCCCATTGCCGATGATGAACACCAGGCGCATTTGTCCATGCTGCGCCGCATTCACAAAGAAAGTCAGGGGCAGACCATCTGGCAGCATCCGGAACTCGCAGAAGTGTCCTGAGCTGATTATCCGCCGCCGCAACAGCCATAACAGCCACTTTATCGTTCGTTCGACCACGGAAAAGTACCGTTTGTGACAATATAACTAAACCTGAATATAGATGGTGACATTCTGACACCACGTCAATATAGTGCGCCTCCGTCAAAGGGAATATGTTTTATATTTGGCTAAATATTTGTTTAATTTAACCGATACAATCTATATGGTGGCAAAATGACGCCGCATAGTTTATGCTAATAGCATGACAGCAAAAGAGAGGAATTAAGATGACTGCCTTACCCCAACAGAATGAGCGTGAACGAATCACCGCTCGTATTTCTAAATCCGTACATAGCAAGCTCGAAGAAGCAGCAAGTATGACGGGTTCAACCCTCAATCAGTTTTTAGTAGCCGCTGCCATTAAAGAAGCAGAAACTGTTTTTGCACGCGAACGTGTTTCTTGTGTGTCCGCAAAATATTCAGAGATATTTTTTAATGCTTTAGATTCCAATGCGACTCCAAATGCTGAGTTGCTAAAGGCTGCTAAAGCATACAAGCATCAGGTGAGTTAACCTCAACTGATGCCACGCCTTGAGCCATTACACAGACGCCATAACAGAAGAGGGTTTGTTTGCGGCAAGCTGGAACTCGAAATGTATCTCGACAAAAATGCAATGCAGCATGTCGACAAAAACATATCGAAAACATTTGTGCTGCTAGAAGATGAAAATCCAACTGTAATTATTGGCTACTACACCATTGCTCCATGTGCGATTGAAGCTAAAGTGCTTCCTGCTGAACAGATAAAAAATCTACCAGAGCATGGCTTGATTGGTGCCAAAGTCGCTCGCCTCGCAGTAGCAGAATCCCACCAAGGTAAAGGGCATGGGAAATTCCTCCTCATGAGTGCAATGGAAAAGTTTATTCAAATCGCAGATAATCTGGGACTGGTCGCGTTATTTGTTGATGCCAAAGATAATGATATCGTCTGTTTTTATAAAAAACTTGGATTTGAAGTTTGTTGTGATGATCCATTACATCTATTCATGCCAACAAAAATGATCAAAAAAGCCTTTCAGGTTGAATAAAAGATCATTGTCCGCAATGATTCACTCTTTCAGTGCGGATATCGTATAACGGCATTACCTCAGCTTCCCAAGCTGATGACAGGGGTTCGACTCCCCTTATCCGCTCCATAAAACCCAATAAAATTAACGCTGGTTGCGATAGTTCAATGGCAAAATGGAAGCTTCCCAAGCTGCATACGAGGGTTCGATTCCCCTTCACCCGCTCCATCTTTTATGCCAAGCTGCGAATTCCATGAAGCATATCCTTGAACTGACTGATTCCATCACCACGCTGCAAGCCCGAAGCGGTGACATCATTCTGCTGACCGGCAAGGTCGGCAGTGGAAAATCGCTGTGCTTGCACCGGCTGGCGGCGCTTGCCGATATACCGGAATCAATGACGATCACACTGGATGGAACAGCCACGGACAAACACAGCGTACGTTTACTGTTTGACCGCTGGCCCTGTGTTTGGCTGGGACAAACTGTGGGTCAGGAGCTTATGTTCGGTCTGAATACGAAACCAACGCCACAACAGTTTGAAAAAATATTGGCTGACTGGGGCTTGTCTGGCCTGTCGATTGATACAGAACTGCAAACATTAAATCGCATACAATCACTGCGTCTGTCGCTGGCGGCCATGAGTCTGGCACAGGCTGATCTGATACTACTGGATAATCCGACGGCTGCGCTGGGCGAACAGGGTGCGCATGCCTTGATCAATGACATGACCGACCGAAACCTATTTGCCAATACAATCGTGGTCGTCGCCTGTAATCGCTGGCAGGATTGGCAATCCAGTGCATCGCAAATATGGCAAATCACCACGCCGAATGCAATGCCACAAGCGGGGATACAAGTTTGACAGAGATGGTTCAGTTTTCATTTGCGTTGAGTCCACGCATGCGTGCATTTATTGAATTGCGTGATGGGCTGAGCTGTCTGGAAGCAGCGAGCGTCAATCAGCAGGGTGCAAACTGGCTGCATGCCGCCTGCGACCTGCGTGCATCGCTGCTGGGCGAACAGGGGCGCAAAGGTGCGATTGCAGAAATCATCGCACTGTTTGGTGATTTACAGATCTATCTGAAAAATCTGTGCGACGATGCGCCGCAATATCAAGAAAAAATCCAGCAGGCCTGTGATCATATCACCCAGCTTACGAAGCAACTACAGCCGGGCATGCCTGAAGCTTGTGATTACCTGGCCAAGGATGCATTAATCAATGCCTACCTCAACGCCCAGAAAAAGCATGACTGGCTGGGCCATAAATTATGCATGCAACAGAGCATCAGCGCCATCTGGAGCAAATCCGATATTCGCACGCTGCCCCTGCATCAGGCTCTTGCGCCGCTGTGCAGTGCGGTGGATACGCTGGATCATATGCTCAACGATTTTGTCGGCTGGGAAAAACGCATTGCCAATGGCGGTAACGGGCATATCACGCCTGAACGTGGCAAGTCTTTCGGCCTGTTGGTCATTTCTCTACCTGTCGATGCTGTGGCTGAAGGCATTATCCCGGATATTTCCGGCAACCGACTGGCTATCCGCCTGCGCTTTCAGCGCTGGACTGCCGGGCAGGCGCCGGTCGATTACGACGAAGACATCCCCTATGCCATGATGCTGGTGCCGGTTGGGTGTAAATGAGCCGTGGCCAATGAATAAAACACCCTCGCCCTTCCATTGTCCGATTTGCAAAAAAACGGTGCAGCGAACAGCAGAAGACTTTCCATTTTGTAGTGAGCGCTGTCGCACCACCGATCTGGGTAGTTGGGCGGCTGGCGACTATCATATTGCCGGAGAAGCTGCTCATATCGACAATGATTCCGATAGCGAATACTGATTCCACTCTCGCTTAAAACTGCATACAGACATGCCTCTGATTCTTGCTTCAAGCTCAATATACCGAAAAGAACTACTGAACAGGCTGCGTTTGCCATTCGAGCAAATACGGTCTGATTTTACAGAAGCGCTACCGGGCAGCATGCCGCCGCAGGCGCTGGTTCAACACAACACACTCGGCAAGGCAAACAGCGTGCTGGACATACACCCGGATGCGGCGGTAATTGCATCTGATCAGATTGCGGTTTGTGGTGATTTGGTATTGGGAAAGCCGGGCGATATTGAAACAGCCTGCGAGCAACTGCGCATGCTGTCAGCCCGGTCTGTCACATTTTTGACCGGCCTTGCTCTTCTATCAGCAAACTCGGAGCAGTTTGAAATAATCCCGTTTCAAGTCTGTTTTCGCGCCTTGAATGATGTGGAAATCCGCACCTATGTGGAAGCCGAACTACCGCTGGACTGCGCTGGCAGCTTCAAATCGGAAGGTTTGGGCATCAGCCTGTTCGAGCGCATGGCCGGAGACGACCCCACCGCGCTGATCGGCCTGCCGCTGATTCGTTTGAGCCAATGGCTCAAACCACTCGCACACATCCAACAGCAGTAAATCAGGCGCGAAAGGAAATATTTCTGCGGCGCATCAGATAGAATAATGCAAACAGCACCAGCACAGGCAACAGCGGATCGACACTGTTTTCCGACGCAATAGAACAACCACCGCTAGGGCCGGAACCACCCAGAACCTGAGGCGCACTGCCAATGGCTATGGGGTCGGTAATCGTTCCGGTGACGTTATCAATATCCAGCTGGCCGCCATCGGTGAGGAGAAACTCAACGGTGGATGCATTCACAATGGTATAGTTCGTCAACGGGATCAGGGAATAAACCCCCGCAGCATTCACCTTGTAAAACTGAGCACTGGTACCAAACGGAAGCGAGGATGTAATACGGACAGGAATATTCACGCCACCTGAGTTCAAGCGAAATGAAACGACGCCGAATGAAGGTAGAATATTGGCCGGAGCCCCCGGCCCTGTAACATCCACATGAACCCGATCAAGCGGTTGCCTGCCAGTCGCCTCAATCGTGTATTTCACGCTGCTGTTTATCGACACCGGCAACCCGGTGACCTTCGATGGCATGATAACACTCGTGGCATCTTCCAGCGCATCAATCACACCATCGCCATCTGAGTCCGATGGATTATTGGAAAAAATAACGCTCCATGAATCCGTGGAAATGCTGGCCGGATTGGTGTTCGCAACCGTCGGGTTGGTGCCAAGCTTCCACTCTACCAGGTCATTGAGGCCATCAGCATCAAAATCAGTGATTGTAGGAACCACTGCGGGCGGCACCGCCGGAATCAGGCCCGCAGTAGTCAAGAGACCAAATTCAGCGATCTCCCAACTATCTGGCATCCCGTCCAGGTCGGTATCAACTCCGACTTTCGTTTGGTTTGTGCCAATGACAGTAACTGTCGACTGGGTCGTGCCAAAATTCGGAGTGACGGCAGTATCGCGTTTTGTAAATGTTACAATTGTTTTTCCGATAGGGAATTTGGCTGGAAGAGGTATGGCAGCACCGGCAGCATCAAGAGCTGCAATTACAGTTTGACCAATCACAGCTACATTATCAATAAAAGTAGCACCTGCGAGGAATGTAGCCAAACGCACATCATTGCTTGGAACCCCCTCGAAATTACTTGCTGTCAGTAGGATATCAGCAGGCGGCGTACCTACCGGCGGCAAAACATCCAGTGCCGATGTCGCGTGTACGACCACCTTGCGGGTCGCGGTGCCTACATTGCCAGTAAAGTCGACAGACCGGTACGTTACTAGCTGTGTGCCAACATTGGCCGTATTAATCGCAGGGGTTGTTATCGTAATTCCACCCGTCAGATTGCCGTCAATATTATCGACTGCGATGGCTCCCTGATCGATGTACAAGGCATTCTGCATGACATGCACGGTAGAATTGCCAATCAAACGCACTCTGGGTGCAATCGAGTCCGGCGAACCAGCAACCGGACTTGCACCGATACCTGTTCCTTGCGTAATTGTAACACCTGTTCCACCAACGACTACGCCAGCCGGTGGCGCGAGTGATCTCATATTAGAGAGCAGAATAGCTGAATCTCTGAGTCTGTCAGTATGGTCTGCAATGGCAATTTTAATGGTATGAGTAGGCTGTGCAACCAGCGGAGCAAGAATAGTCTGTCGTTGAGACACTTTATCAAACCCGGTAATAATGGTGCCAAGAGGCACCGCCGCAAATATACTGGTGGTGTTGATATTTGACATCAAGGTAGATAAAGGGTCGGGCATAGAAAATTTGGCTACGTTAGCGCCATCGACCATCACCACGACAGCGTCCCGAACTGCGGGGACAGCGCCTAACACTTCCTGAGTGGCAAAAATCATATCCAGCGAAATATGGGTCATGCCAGCCGGTACAGTGAATGTGAATTGCAGTACGGCAGCATCAAATGTAGTGCCTGCTCCGGCAGCTATAGCCGTCTCCACATCGACATCCCCTGCCGAGGCAAGCGCATTACTGCCGCCAGCAATACTACCTGTCGTTAACATAATTCCC
>CAZDFL010000018.1:14566-18347 GCA_964504835.1 uncultured Zetaproteobacteria bacterium | reverse complement strand
TTTCCATCTCTGGCAAAAGTATCCGAGTGGAATTCGGCTGTGTATGTGCAGGAAAAGTACAATCTCACATCGAGGCTGATACTCAATGCCGGACTACGCTGGGATTATTATAAATCCTTTGGCAGCTCGTTTAATCCTCGCATGGCGCTGGTATATAATCCTGTTGATCGCCTGTATGTGAAATTTATTTATGGGCATGCATTTCAAGCTCCCAGTTATTTTTACCGCACCGAGAATCTGGGTTTGGGTTATGGCTCTCCAACCGGGCTAAACCCTGAAAAACTGGACAATTTCCAGGTCAGTATTGAAAACACATTTGGCAAAAACACATGGTTTCGCATCAGCGCCTTCAATAACCAAGTCAAAGGTCTGATTACCCGCCCTGCCGGTGCATCGACGTACCAGAATCTGAGCAATGTCACGACACGCGGTATTGAAACCGAGTTAAAATTCAAACCATTGGATTTCATTGAACTATTTGCGTCGCATACACTGCTCACAGCCAACAGTAAGCGAACAGATGCGAAATTACTCAGTCAGGGTCAGCTGGCCAACATCCCACGTAATGCAATCACTGCGGGCCTGAGCTGGGATGACGGCTCAATGCTCTCAGGTAGCTTGTACGCCAACTGGCACAGTGCCATCGCCTCACCAATCTTCGGCCCGACAGCCGCCAGATCCAATCCGGCATATACCATCCCCGCCGCCACACTGGTTCATTTCACCATCAATGCTGATAATCTGATCGATGGTGTACAGGCGCAACTGGCCATACACAATATACTCGACAAACGGGACTGGCGTGGCGGCACCACGCGTATCCCCTACCCTCAGGAAGGCAGGAGTATTTTACTCACCCTCGGCTATCAACTTTAATATGACACAAACAGCCTGCTAAAGCCCCGACCGTGATAAAAAAAACCACCCTGCTCTGCCTGTCGGCCTGTTGGCTGCTGTTTGCAGCCAATACATTGCATGCCGCCGGCATCGCCGTGATCAGCCATGCCGGTATCACGCCGTACAAACGCGCCATTGAGGGGTTTCGTGCGCAAATAGGCCTGCCGCTGCATGAGTATCATCCGGGTGCAAACAATGAACATCAGGATGACGTCAAACAAGCCATTGCACAACAAAACCCCGAACTGATCTTTGCGCTGGGAAAATCTGCGTTATCAACCGCGCGCGAAATAAACAGCAGTGCGCCGATCATCTTTGCCTTCGTGCTGCATCCTGAACGCGTTCGTAAACCGAACCATCGGATAAAGCGCCGCGAATCCGGCATTGCGATGTCGATTGCTGCTGAACAACAATTCAAAACGCTGCTACAGATCGTGCCGGGCATCCACACTATCGGCGTGGTTTATGATCCACACAAGAGTGCTGCTCTGATTCGACAGGCAAAGCTTGCCGCAGACCGGCTGAATCTCAATCTCGTCGCAGCCGCTGCATCCAGCCAGAAAGCAGCCGCACAGGCGATTGCAGATATTTTCACCAACGTAGATGCGATGTGGATGGTGCCGGATACCACCGTGCTAACCTCTACCACCTTGCGGCAAATGATCCGCTTATCGCTGAAACACGCTGTCGCACTGATCGGGCTGGCACCCAAATATGTGCGGGCAGGCAGCCTGTTTTCACTGTCGTTCGAGAGTCGGGCGCTGGGCAAACAGGCCGGGCGCATGGCCGGACGCATGTTAAAAGGGCGCAAACTGGCCGCACTGGTATCACCGGATACAATAAATCTTGCGGTGAATCGTCAGACCGCAAACCGGCTTGGTTTGAAGTTATCGGCGCAATTGTTGAAACAAGCCAGACATACGTATCCGAAAAAACATGGAGAGAGCCATTGAAGTTGTTTTTTTACTCGCTGAGATCCCGAATATTTTTATCGACCACATTCATCGTGGTCGTGTTGAGCCTGGTGTTTGGCTGGCTGTCGATCACCCAACAGGCATCATCACTTGAACAGGCACTGATCGAACGCGGCCAGATTACAGCTCGCCATCTCGCTTATGGCGCTGAGCTGGGAGTATTGACCCATGATGTAGTCGGTCTGGAGGCCTTGCTCAAAAAACTGAAGCAGGAAAAAGATGTGATGGATGCCGAGGTGTTTGACGAAAATGGAAAGCTGATCATTTCTGTTCGTTTTGGCTCATCAGTGGTTTCGAATGTAGTCGCCAAGCCCGTCTCTGATTCACGAATGTTTCAATCATCATTGGAGCAGAAAGCGTGGAAAAAGAGAAGGCTGGATGGGCAAGAAACGTATGAATTTTTTGCCCCGGTGATCAGCGATATCCATGCTACAGATGAGTCGATGCTGCTGGATGAAAAAAACGCCTCAGTTCAGAAAACCATTGGCAGCATCCATGTAGACCTGAGCACAGCGCGTATACAAGCCGCCATTCACCAGGCCATCAAAAATGGCATCACTACATTTGCGATGTTGATGTTATTTGCCTTGCTTATCGCCTGGTGGTTATCCCGCGCACTTACCCGTCCACTGGAAGATATGGGGGCTGTCATCCGGCAAACCGAATCTGGCAATTTAGACCTGCGCTTCAAGCTCAGTGGAAACAATGAAATCACCCAACTGAGTCTGGCATTTAACCGCATGCTGGAGGCGCTGGCCGAACGTGATCGTGATCTGCATGCGCAACAGCGCATTATGCAGTTGATTCTGGATACCGCCCCGGTTGGTATCTGGATGCTGGATGTCAATCGACGCATCAAATTCATGAACCGGGCATTTTCCGATGCGGTAGGCATTTCCGAACAGGAGTTTTTGGCCGCAACACATTATGCCGAATTACTACCTGAACAGGTGGCCAAACAATGCATGGCATCGGATGATCGGTGTTTTGATACCAACGGCCTGACCAGCAGTCAGGAGTCCATCCCCTGCGTTGATGGCAAGGTACATATATTTGATGTGGTCAAAGCGCCGCTTCAAGGTGAAAAGGGGCTAACCACCGGGCTGGTTGGCATTGCCATTGATGCCACCGCCAGAATAGAAGCTGGTGCCGAGAAAGAGCAAATGCAAAAGCAGGTTGAGCATACGCAAAGGCTGGAAAGTCTCGGTGTGCTGGCGGGTGGCATCGCACATGATTTCAATAACCTGCTAACATCAATTATGGGCAATGCAGCGCTGGCCGAGAGGAAAGTGGTGCATGATCCTGTCGCCGGTAAAGAGTTTTTGGCCAAGATTGTACAATCCTCTGAAAAAGCGGCGCTATTGTGTAAACAGATGCTGGCCTATTCGGGCAAGGGGCATTTCATTATCAAGCCGATTCATTTATCGAGCATGGTTCAAAGCGTCACCAGCCTGCTGGGCGCATCCATTCACCGAACCATTGAGCTCAATTATCATTTGACTGATCCACTGCCCTGCATCGAAGCCGATGAAGCCCAGTTGCAACAGGTGGTGATGAATCTGGTGATCAATGCATCGGATGCCATTGGCGAGAACGGCGGCGCTATCACATTATCCACCGGACACTTGCATGCCGATGCCGAGTATCTGGCCAAATCCGCTTTGCATCATGAAAACATACTGAATGAAGGTGAGTATGTTTATCTGGAGGTTTCCGATACCGGTTGCGGCATGGATAAGGATACGCAGCAACGGCTGTTTGAACCATTTTTCACCACCAAATTTACCGGCCGTGGCCTGGGCATGAGTGCGGTACAAGGCATTGTGCGCGGCCACAAGGGGGCTGTAAATGTATACAGCGAACCGGGGCGCGGTACGACATTCAAGATATTGTTCCCTGCCTCAGCCATG
>CAZDFL010000018.1:0-14466 GCA_964504835.1 uncultured Zetaproteobacteria bacterium | reverse complement strand
CCATCACCAGCATACTCAGGGCAGGAATAGTCGCAGCGACAAAGAACAGGAAGTGGCCGGTATCTCTGGTGATGAGATACCACAGCGTCATGCCGAGCGCTAACCATGTCAGCATCAATCCGGCATAACGTACAGTAGCGGCAGACCAGGATAGCGGATCACCGGTGCCGTTCATTGCGACCATTAATTTCCATGGGCGCATGCCGGTCGTAGCCCCTCCCTTCACCCAGAAGCCGACAAAATAAGCGAATGAAATGGCCAGAATCAATGCGCCTTTAAGCCAGTGCGGTGCGGCACCCAGGCTTTGTTCAACCGCAGTCAGTGGTACAAAAGCCAGAAAACACAGGCCGAACAGAATCAGCCCGTCATACGCGCTGGCCAGCATACGAATCAGAATGCCTGCTTTTATCCCTTGTGGGCGGTTACCCATGATACGTTCCTACGACTTTATCAAACATGACTTCCCCCAATTCAAACTCCAACTCATGGTAAACAGCGCGCATAGTGCCAGCACAACCGTTGCGCCGGAAGGCCATTCGTGACTATACGACCAGAACAGCCCGGCCAGTGTGCCGGTCAATGAAAACAGTACCGACAGCAACCACAGGCTGAACAGCGAACGCCCCCAGAACCAGGCGCAGGCAGCGGGAAGAATCATCAACCCCGCAGTCAATACAATACCAGCCAGCTTTACACACAAAATGACGGTCAGGCCAACCAGGCCGTACAATAGCAACCTCAGTGCAGAGACTGGCAAACCGGATGCTTCGGCAGTGACAGCATCAAATGCAATGCTCCACCAGGCTCGCGCCGCCAGAAAAAACAGCACGGGAATCAATCCGGACATCCAATACAGCCATTGCAGATCCAGCGGCGACATGGTCAGAATATTACCAAACAGCAGACCGAACAAATCCACCTCGGCACTATTGGCCGTGGAAATCAACAACACGCCCAGCGCCATACTGCCGGCAAACAGCATGCCCGTACCCGCATCTTCGGAGATCCCCTTCTTTCTCGGCATCAAGGCCAACAACAAGGCAATCAACACTGCAAACACAGTCGCCGTCGGCAATAAGGGCAACGACAGCGTCACCGCCAGCCCCAATCCGGCCAACGATGCATGCGACACCCCAACCGTCAGAAACGACAAACGATGCGCCATCACCATCACCGACATAGAGGCCGTGACAAATGCCACCAGCAACGCGGGAAGCAACGCCTCCCGCATCACCGGGCTAGCCAGAAATTCAGAGATCATCTCAGTCATGGTGATGCCCATGCCCGTCTTCACTCGGGGCACAACCGATGCAATGGGCATCGTGCGCCATGATGTGGATGTGGTCACCATACATCGCGCGCCAGACATCTTCAGGAATATCCTCACCCTTCATGGCGTGGTGATGAATCTTTCGATTCAGGCAGGCGACGGAATCGACATGTGAACTGATCGCGGCAATATCGTGTTCAACCATAATCACACTCATGCCGGTGCTATCGCATAAGCGGCGCAGCAATTGAAATAATTTCTCCTGCCGCACGCTATCCAGTGCCGCTGATGGTTCATCAAGCAGCAATAGTCTGGGTTTGCGTACCAATGCGCGAGCTAACCGGGCGCGCTGGCGCTGGCCGCCGGACAGGTGGCGGAAATCAGCATCAGCAAGGGGTTCCATATCGACCAGCGCCAAAGCTTCATCAATTGCATCCAGGCGATAACCGCGCCGCCACGGCGCGGCATAATCGGCCAAGCCCATGGCAACCACATCAGATACGCGCATGGGCAAGCGCGGCGCGTGATCATGCAGTTGATGCAAGAAGCCAATCTGCCTGAGCAGCGTATGGCGGCTGAAGCGGGTCAGGCAGCGGCCAAACAGATCAATATGGCCACTGGCGGGTGCCGTTAATCCAGCCACGATATTTAATAATGTACTCTTTCCAGCACCGTTGGGGCCGACAATACCAAGGAAGTGACCGGCTTCGAGTTTCAGGTTGATACCATCAAGAATCGGCTTATGAAGCGGCCCGAAACTGAGATGGCTAATTTGCACCACCGCCGTGCTCATGGCTGCACCGGCCCGGCAATGCGGCTTATATTCTGTTGCATCAGTGTAGACCATGCCATGCCGCAACTGCCCAATGCATTCAGGGTGACCCGGTGCGGGGGCTGATCGGCATGCTGTGCCAGCCAATCCAGCGCCCGGTTGCTATGGCCGCTATCACCCAGTAACCACGCATCGGGATGTTGATTGAGCGTAGCCAGTGCATGTTCCAGTTTATGCGGCCCGAATTCATGGCCGTGTTGAGCCGATTCAAGCACCGCCAACACAGGCACCCCGATTTGTTGCATCAAACCCTGCCAGGCCGGATGTTGCATCAGTACGCCGGATTTTTTCAGCCCGTCCAGAGCGACATGCCATGCTTGTTCTGTTTTTTCAGTTTGCGCCACAGCATGTTTCAGTGCTGTAGCGATGGCGTCAGCATGTTCCGGATGCAGTTTGGTCAGTTCTGCAGCAATCAATGGCAGTACTGCACGCACAGATTCCGGATTCAGCCAGCCATGCGCAATATCCGGCCACAGCGCCAACGTGTTGGCATGGCTGGCTGGCAAAGGCCAGCCGCCATCATCAAATGCAGCGCGAATGAGCAGACGGCTTTTCCTCAACGCTTCGATTTTACGCGGCGTCAGCTGAAAATGATGTGGATCAGCACCAGCCGGCAGCAGACAAGCCACATCTGCCTGTTTATCCAGCATGCGAACCAGCCCGGCCAATGGCGGCAGCGTGACTGTGATTTCAGCAGCAACAACAGATAGCGGAACCAGCAGCATTGCGGCGAATAACAATAGAGGAGCAGAGAAAATCTTGCACATAGGCCGGCACGCTAACAGTTCACAGAATGGCATGAAACTTGATTGTCTCCGATTGACTTTCCCCAGGCCATGATTCACATCGAACAACTCCATCTTGATTAAGCGCCGATTATAAGGAAACTGCCAGACTTATGATTTCACCCGATTATTTTTCATTCCGCTGGAGCTGGTATCGCCCCATTCTGAATCGTCAGGAACAACCGGCTGATCGTTGCGCTGTGGAGGTGCGGCGCTTGCCCATTCGCATGTCGGGCGAGGATGCGCGCGAATATATCCCCTATGCCGTCCACCCGGATGTGCAACGCGCTATCACCACATCATTGCGCCGATTGCAGGATTATGCGGTGCGTTATGTGGTGCGCGGCGAAAAAGTTTCTGCCCATACGCTGCCGCATATGGATGCAAAGGTGCGCCGCATGGTGGGCTATCTACGCAAACAGAACCCGCATCTGTCGCGCGACTTGTTGCACCACTGGTGCGCCGATCCGAAAGGTGCCACCGCGTTGTTGAATGTATGCGAAGTGTTGTGGGAACAGGGGTGGAAGCAGGATCAGGCCGATGCCGCGCCATGGGTGCCAGCGGTGAATGTGTTATTACTGAAACTGATCAGACACGGCATCGCTGGACTTTCCGATGAGTATGCCGATCAAACCAGTCATGTGATGTTGTGCGTGATTGGCGGATTGTATGTATGGGCGCTGCAACTTTTTCTCAAACGTTATCTGGAGGGCGTGGTCGAAGTGACCCGTATCGCCACCTACGAATCGATGATGTTACCGGCCACACCGATGGCATTTTTACAATATCAGCCGGACACATCCCTGCTCGGCGATGACAGCCGCATTATTCGCGCCTACGGGCTGGAACCGGAAATCGTACCGCGTATGCGCCATCTGCGCGCCAAGGTCGGCATGCATAATGAGGGTGGCATATTGCAACTGCTGGCCAAAGATAAACTCGGTGCCCATTTGCAGCGGCGCACCTGGGCGCGTTTATCGCTGTGGAAGCTGGCTATGGATAGCGGTTTTGGCGGCTGGATGCAGTATGTACTCAATGCCAAGCGACTGGATCAATTGCTGGCCGGGCAAATTCAGCCCGATGCCGCAGCGCTTGAAAATCTGAAAGCCAATCACGATACGCCGGTAGCCAAATGGCTGTTGTCCAGCGGTGGCAAGGCGCTCAAGGCAGTAGGTGAGCCATGGTTGCAGGACAATATCACGCTGATGGCATTCCGGGTGTTCGATGAGGATATCAAAGTCGAAGTGGCGCGCCGGCATTCGGAACACTCCTGGCTGGATAAACAGGCGCAGACTGCCGAGCAACCGGCTGCCCGGCGCGCAAGTGTCGCATCCGGAATTTCTGCCGCCGGACTGCGTAGCGGTGGTTTGCGCACCGGCACACGCACTGGCGGGGATAACGAATCCGATACCGGCTTGGAAAAAGCCTGGCGCGATGGAGAGTTGGTACTGATTCAAGCCGATGTTACCCGAGCACTGCATAGCGGTCGGGCGTTGTCGCAACGTCAGGGCTGTTTGAATGTCGAGTGGTCGGAATATCTGGCCCGGATGCATACCCTCTACGGGGATCATGCGGGCGACTTTATGGCCAAAACCTTTCTGCCCGGCGTATTGTCACTGATCGATGGTCGGGAACACCTGTTTCTGGACAACTGTTCCGCCTCCGGTTGCCTGTTGCGCGGTTCTGTGGTGGTACTGGCTGAAACGGGTATCGATTTACGCCGCCAGTTACGGCAGTGGCTGATTAAAGCGCTCGAACAGCATCATGCTGTACAGACTGACGTCGATATGCCTGCTGTGTCGATGTGCATGGATATGAGCGGCGAATGGACATTTGCCGAATTGAACTATCCGAAGCTGGGGCAATTCCGTATTGCATATTCTCTGGCCGTGCCTCAGGTCGATGCAGGTGTGTGCCGGGATTATAACGTCGAGCGCCTGATTCGTGCTCGCAATGCAAAAAAAGATGTAAAATCACTTGGCGGCGTCAATATCGAGCCTATCAAAACTGTCGAGGGGAGAACCGTGCAGATGTTGCACAATAGCGGCTTTGCGCTGACTGCTTCTGCCCTGACTGAACTGACTTCGGCTCTGGCCAATAAAGCCTCTATTGGCAACGTGCGCCCGAATAAATCTGACATTCAGGGTGTGCTGGATGATTACCAGCTACCGCCCGGCGGTCTGGATTTGCTGATCATCCAGCGTTTTGGTCATGAAAGCGAACAACCCTGGTTGCTGATTAAAGCGGGCAAACCCAATTTGGCTGGTGTGGATATGGATATGTTTGAACTGCTGGATGGTGATGCACCAGCAACCCAATGCATTCTCGAACGCGGACTTATGCGCTGGAAATGATCCTTCCGATGCACCACATCGCTGTATTTCAATCATGGTTGATGGCAACCGATATGCCTGACTTGCCGGACAGTCTTGCCGTTGGCTGGTCTGGCGGTGCCGATTCAACCGCCCTGTTACTGGCCCTGAAAGCCAGCGGGCGGGCGGTCAGTGCATGGCACATTGATCATGGCTGGCGCCCATCTTCCGCGCAGGAAGCGGTGGCACTGGCTGAACAGGCGAAACAATGGCACATCCCGTTTGTCAGCGCCCGGCTGGACGTTGCCCCGAAACGAAACCGCGAAGCCGAAGCGCGCCGGAAGCGCTATGCTCAATTTCAACACTGGAGCAGAGAATACGCCATGCACACCCTGTGTCTGGGGCACCAGCGTGATGATCAGGCTGAAACGGTGTGCATGCGATTATTACAAGGTGCAGGCGCAGGCGGCTGCCGTGGTATCTTTCGTGAGCGGCACATGGGCGCGATGCGAATTGTGCGACCGCTGTTGCATATCTCCGGGCATGCTTTGCGGCAAGCTTTGCGAAAGAGCGATATCGTCTGGCTGGATGATCCGAGTAATACCGATATGAGTATCTGGCGCAATCGTATCCGCCATCGCTTGTTTCCCGCCATGGCGCAACACGGTGTAGCGCCCGATGAACTGTTTCTCAGGTGGCGAGTGCAAGCTGATCGTGTAGCTGGACAACTCGATGTCGAAGCGGATATTTTTATGCAACAGATATCGCGCAATGATACACACGAACTGTGTCTGCCATGGCAATCATGGCGGGATAGCACGGCGGCTGTACGCGCCAGAATATTGCAAAAATGCATGGCGCTGTTGCTCGGTGAGGGTATTACGCCGGGACGCCGACATATCATGCTGGTGGAAGCGTGGACTAATAAAAGTGGCCGTGGAGGGCTTGATTTGTCGCGCTGCCGCCTCTATAGAGAATTGGATTACTTGCATCTACGCTTGCATCTATAACCGGAAACGGCAGTTTGTGCGGCCAAAAACAGGGCTATGGTTTAATTTTCTATTCATGCCAGTGCCGTAGTCTGACGTCGGTTGCTATGTTTTTTTGAGTCAAATAGGACGAGGTTTATTTTTATGGGTAAGAATGTACTGCTGTGGGTGGTGATCGGGCTAACAATGATGAGCCTGTTCAATATGTTTTCGGCACCAATGCCGAAAGCGGATAAAATGGCCTATTCCACCTTTGTTGAAAAAGTGGATCAGGGCATGGTGGAAACAGCGACCATCAAGGACAACCTGCTGGTTGGCCAATATCGCGACACTTCCGGTGAATTGAAGAATTTCAATGTCACCGTGCCAAACAATGATTCGACGCTGACCAAGCGCCTGCTCGATCAGCATGTGGTGGTTAATGTCAAAGAAAAGGATGAAGTGCCATTTTTCCTGTCGGTGCTGATTTCCTGGTTCCCGATGTTGCTACTGATTGGAGTCTGGGTGTTTTTCATGCGTCAGATGCAGGGCGGCGGCAAGGGTGGTGCCATGGGCTTTGGCAAGAGCAAAGCCAAACTGCTCAATCAGGATAGCACGCGGGCGACATTTGAGGATGTGGCTGGTTGTGATGAGGCCAAGCAGGAAGTAACGGAAGTCATCGAATTTCTGCGCGAGCCGTCCAAGTTCACCCGGCTCGGTGGCAAAATTCCCAAGGGCGTGCTGCTGGTCGGCCCACCGGGCACCGGTAAAACGTTGCTGGCGCGTGCCATTGCCGGTGAAGCGGATGTGCCATTTTTCTCTATTTCCGGCTCTGACTTTGTGGAAATGTTTGTCGGTGTCGGTGCATCCCGTGTGCGTGATATGTTTGAGCAGGCCAAAAAGCATGCACCGTGCATTATCTTTGTTGATGAAATTGATGCCATGGGTCGCCATCGTGGTGCCGGCATTGGCGGCGGCAATGATGAGCGCGAACAGACGTTAAACCAGATGCTGGTCGAGATGGACGGTTTTGAATCCAACGAAGGCGTTATTCTGGTGGCGGCCACCAACCGCCCGGATGTACTGGATCCGGCCCTGTTACGCCCCGGTCGCTTTGATCGGCAAGTCGTGGTGCCACGCCCTGATCTGCTCGGTCGGGAACAGATTTTGAAAGTGCATATGCGCAAAGTGCCGCTGTCCAGCGACGTCAATGGCAAAGAGCTGGCGCGGGGTACACCGGGATTTTCGGGCGCTGATCTGGCCAATCTGGTCAATGAGGCAGCCTTGAATGCAGCCCGTTATGATCGTGATAAAGTCACCCGCGCAGATTTTGAAACGGCCAAAGATAAAGTCATGATGGGTACCGAACGACGTTCCATGATTATCTCGGAGGATCAGAAGAAAACCACAGCCTATCATGAAGCCGGGCATACGCTGGTCGCCAAACATTTGAAAACTGCCGATCCGGTACACAAGGTAAGCATTATTCCGCGTGGGCAGGCGCTGGGTATTACCATGCAACTGCCTGAAGAAGATCGTTTCAATCATGACAGGGAATACCTGCGCGATCAGATTGCCATTATGATGGGAGGTCGTCTGGGCGAGGAATTGGTGCTGGGTCAGATGACTACCGGCGCATCGAATGATTTCGAACGCGCCACCCAGTTAGCGCGCAATATGGTGACCCAGTGGGGCATGTCTGATGAGTTGGGGCCGATGGTGTATGGCGAGCGTGAACATGAACCATTCCTGGGTCGTGAAATCACTCGTCAGACCAATATCTCGGAAGAGACGGCGCGCAAGATTGATGCGGTTGTGCGCAAGCTCATTGAAGATAATTATGATCGGGCCAAGCATATTCTGGAAAAACATATGGATCAATTGCACCTGCTGGCCAAGGCGCTGATTAAATATGAAACACTGGATACCACTGATATTGATCGTGTCATGGAAGGCAAGGAACCGTTATTGATCAAGGAGTACGAGGAACCGCCCAAGTCCAGCAAAAAGCCGCCGGAAGAACCTTCCGATAAGGTAGATATCGGCAGCGACACCAAGGGTGACAACGCATCCGGGGATGAGGCTGAAGTAAGCTGATGCCATCGCGCTGGCAGCGCCCGGTTACGAAAAACGGACAGGGTGATGTGTGGATCATGGGGGTGCTTAATTGCACCCCCGATTCGTTTTCGGACGGGGGTGTTTTTTTCGATATTGAAACCGCCATCGCACACGGCTTGAAAATGCACCAACAGGGCGCTGATATTATCGATGTGGGCGGCGAATCGACCCGGCCTGGTGCGCCATCCGTATCCTTGCAAGATGAACTGGCGCGGGTCATTCCGGTCATTCGGGCGCTGTCCGAACAAGGATGCATGGTATCGGTGGACACCATGAAAGCCGAAGTGATGCATCAGGCCATAGATGCAGGTGCGAACATGATCAATGACGTCAGTGCGCTCCGGCACGATGCGGGTTCCCTGCGTGTGGTGGCGCAAACAGGCGTGGATGTTTGCCTGATGCATATGCAGGGCAAACCTGAAACCATGCAGCAACAACCCGAATATCAAGATGTCGTTCAGGACGTTGCCGATTTTTTTGCACAGCGCATTGAAACCTGTTTGCAGGCTGGTATCCAGGCATCATCAATCATCCTCGACCCCGGCATCGGTTTTGGTAAACGATTAGAGGATAATCTGGCGCTAATTCGGGCTATTCCCCATTTCAAAACCAGCTTCGGCATGCCGCTATTGCTCGGCATCTCCCGAAAATCATTTCTGGGCCAGTTGACCGGTGCCTGCGTAGGTGAGCGCGAACTCGAAACAGCCGTAGCCGGTGCAATGGCTATTGCCTATGGCACCGATATACTGCGCGTGCATGATGTGACACAACAACGGCGAGCCATCCGGGTTGCCTCCGCGCTGAGTTGAATAGTGTTTATATGCTGTCATCAGCGCGCAAGCCGGGTGATACAAGCTGGCAACAGGAATACTCAACATACAAATCCCCCTTTTTCCTTGCAAGCTGAAATAATTGAACTATCCTGACTTCATATGTTTTTCCCTTGTCTTTTTTTCACCAACAACGTGAGCAACAACCCGTACCCGGAAAAACCACTCGAATGAGCAGTTGGCAATTTGGTTTGACAGATGTGGTGGATATCACGGTGGTCGCCATCGTGGTCTATTTTTTCCTGCGCCTGATTCGCGGCACGCGTGCGGTGCAGATGCTGATTGGCGTCGCCGTGGTTGTGGTCACCTATCAACTGGCGCGTGTGTTTGGCCTGTTTACCGTCGAATGGATGTTTGGCCATTTCTTCTCAGCCTTTATGGTTATTCTGGTTGTATTGTTTCAACATGAGATTCGGCGCGCGCTAATGCGTGTAGCGATTAATCCTTTGGCTTCCGGCAATGAACCGGGTGAAGCCATGGTCGAAGCTATGGTTGAATCAACCTTTTCTCTCGTTCACCGTGGCTGGGGCGGCTTGCTTGTCATTGAACGCGAGACCGGCTTGCGGCATTTGTATGATTCGGGTGTTGAAATGAGCGCACCCCTGCGCCCGGATGTCATTCAAACACTGTTTTGCACCGATGCGCCTATGCACGATGGTGCCGTAATCATTGATCCTGACACCCCCGGCGGTCGGGTCGTGGCGGCGCGTGTACTATTGCCACTGGCGCAAGCCAATGCCGTGCCCGGAAACTATGGCACACGCCATCGGGCTGCTGTCGGGTTGACTGAGGAAACCGATGCACTGGTCATTGTCGCATCCGAAGAAACCGGTGAAGTGCATCTGGTAGAAGGCGGCCAAATGGGCAGCCCCCTGAATCGTCTGGAATTACTTCAAGGCTTGCAGCAGCACCTCGTTTCCATCACACGACCGATGCAAAAAAACGGTACCCGTGTTATCGGGAAAACAGAATGAGTCAATCTATCGAACTGTTTCGACGCTATAATCTGCAATTCTGGGCAGTGGTGATCGCCATCGCTCTGTGGTTGCAGGTACACGGACAGGGTGAAGGCTCCGTCAGCATGGATGTGCCATTACAGGTGCAGGCTTTACCAGCCAATATGGTGATTGTGAATGACTTGCCGGATCATGTCCGAGTTACAATTACAGGCTTGCAATCTCGCTTGAAAGATTTGCGCCAGAAAGATCTGATCATGCCGGTCAATGCCTCTGATTTAACCACGCCCGGCGTGGTCGAACGTGCCCCGCAATTATCCGCGCTGGCACTACCCGTCGGCCTGCATATCGAGAAAGTGCAGCCCGATCGCTTTGAATTGCAGGTGGACAGGCTGGTCACACGTTCCGTGCCTGTGAAAGCGCATTTTGAATTACCTGAGGACTGGCAGGTCAAGATTATCAGCATTAAACCGGAAAAAGTTGGACTCACCGGGCCTGAAGTATGGCTGGAAGCTTTGCGTGCCGTGGATACAACACCGATTCGACTCGATTTGAAGGCTGGCGCTTTTGAAACAAAAACGGGCATAGAAAGTCCGTCCGGCAAAGCCATCAGGTTAAGTAAAGGCAAGGTTGATATTGTCGTGAAGGGGTTACTCTTGCAGAAAACATCCCCGTCACATCAGCCAGATGTCACAGGGGGAAAATCATGAGACGTTATTTTGGCACCGATGGTGTGCGTGGAACAGTGAATAAAAGCCCCATGACGGCTGAATTCGCCCTGACTCTGGGTCGGGCTGCAGGTCATATTTTGACGCGCCATGTGCCCCATCAGCCCCACATTCTGATTGGCAAAGATACCAGGCTTTCCGGTTATATGATTGAATCGGCTCTGTGTGCCGGTTTGACAGCTCAGGGCATGAATGTATTGCTGGTCGGCCCTGTTCCGACGCCGGCAGTGGCTTATCTCACCCGCAGTCTGCGCGCTGATGCCGGTGTCATGCTGTCGGCCTCACATAATCCAGCCGGTGATAATGGCATCAAGTTTTTTGCTGCTGACGGCTTTAAATTGCCGGATGAAATCGAACTGGAAATCGAGGCATGCATTGACGCCCTGCCGCCATTGCCTTCAGCACTGGAAATTGGTAAAGCTGCTCGCGTCGATGATGCGCGTGGCCGCTATATCGAATTCCTCAAAGGCTCATTACCGCGCGGCATGCGACTCGACGGGTTCAAGGTGGTGATCGATAGCGCCAACGGTGCCGCCTATGATGTCGCACCGCGCATGCTGCGGGAACTGGGCTGTGACGTAATCAGCCTGCACGACGATCCGGATGGCTATAATATCAATCGTGAGTGCGGCTCGACTTACCCTGAATCAATGATGCGGCGCGTGGTAGAATCCGGGGCGGATATTGGTCTGGCGCTGGATGGCGATGCAGATCGCCTGATCGCCTGTGATGCCAATGGACGCATTGTTGATGGTGATCGCGTCATCG
The DNA here is from genome assembly GCA_964504835.1 of uncultured Zetaproteobacteria bacterium. Lineage (GTDB taxonomy): Bacteria > Pseudomonadota > Zetaproteobacteria > Mariprofundales > Mariprofundaceae > Mariprofundus. The sequence continues at coordinate 2,899 of CAZDFL010000018.1, read as the reverse complement.
CGATTCTGGCTGAGCATACGCATGGCGCAGGTGAGCTGACCGGCAACGGTGTAGTCACCACGCTGATGAGTAATATGGGGCTGGAACGCTATTTGGGCGGCATGGGCTTAACGATGCACCGTGCGGCAGTGGGTGATCGCTATGTGCTGGAAATGATGCGCGACAAGGGGTGTAACCTTGGCGGCGAACAATCCGGCCATATGATTCTGCTCGACCACAATACGACCGGTGATGGCCTGATGACCGGCCTTCAGTTGCTCTCGGCCATGAGCGAACAGAACAAACCATTGTCGGACATGGCGGCAGATATGGTGCTATTTCCCCAAAAGCTGTGGAATATTGTGATGCCTGAGCGCAAAGATGTGCTGGCCGATGCCATGGTTCAAACACTGATTGGCGATGCTGAAACGCGTCTGGCTGGCAGTGGCCGCATCAATGTGCGCATGTCCGGCACCGAGCCAAAACTGCGCATCATGATTGAAGCCGAAGATGAAGGTCTGATGCTGGATATCGGCGAACCGCTAACGGAAGCAATTCGGGAACGTATCTGCTGAATGGCTCCCAGGGGGTTCTCTGGCTGCGCGGCAGGGGTAACGCCCAAAACACCCTGATTTATCGTTGCATAGTAACCCAAAGCATGAGCCACCAAGCAGCACGCTAAGGTGAAACTATGCGATTACCCTGCCTGCATTCGATAACCCAGCCTCAAAATCCAGTAACTTCGCTTTCCATGTCAGGCCGCATGCAAAACCACCCAGCCCATCAGCAGCAATAACGCGGTGACAGGGAATGATAACGGGCAACGGATTTGCACCCAACGCCTGTCCCATAGCGCGCGCTGATGTGCCCAGTTGTCTGGCGATTTCTCCGTAGCTACGGGTTTCACCGACCGGAATGGCCAGCAGAGCCGGCCGCATTTTTGCCTGAAATGAACTGGCTGGCTCAAGCATCGGCGGCAACGGAGCGGCGAATCCGTCAAACCACTGTCGCAGCCAGCGTGAAACAGCATCATCCTGCTCAAGCTGTATATTTTCATGCCCCTGCAACCAGACATGCCGACACAGTTTCCCGTCCCAGTCATAGAATATTGACCCCAGTGGCGAGTGAAAACAATAAATCATGCAGTAATCGTAGCGCATGATTAGCATACATGCATGGACTGGTCGCTTTTCTTTTCTGCCCTGATCTCATCGACCCTGTTGCCGGGCGGCTCCGAAGCACTATTGCTCTATCGCCTAAACGAAGGCGGCGATGTCATGGCGCTCATCCTGATCGCAACAGTGGGTAATGTGCTCGGCAGTTTGATTACCTACGCCATGGGGCGGCTGGGCAATGAAGCGATTCACAAGCGCTGGCTGCGCATTTCCGAACAGCAAACTACCCGTGCGGAAGTTTGGTTCGCCAGATTCGGCAAACCGGCATTGCTGTTGGCATGGCTACCAGTAGTCGGCGACCCGCTCTGTCTGGCCGCTGGTCTGTTGCGATTCAATATATTTTCTTTCCTAATCCTGGTCAGCATCGGCAAACTGGTTCGTTACGCTGTGCTTGGCTTGGCGTTTATTTAATTCGATGAATCTGCCTGACAAAGAGAAACCATCACATCAAGGTCTGCCAGGGCGGCATCAAAATCATAGGCGGACAAATGCTGTCGCAAAGCCGACAGGTGGTCGGCGCATTCGCTGCCGACCAATGCGATATTCAGATCATCAATCAAATCCACGGCATCGCCGTTAGAGTCCTCCAGCAGCTCGCGCATGCGGGCGATCAAAACGGTGGCCGCCTGAATATCGCCGACTGGCGTTGCGGACTCGGATTGTGCACGACACTCGCACCATGCACCGATGCCTTGCATCACATCAGCCAGTAATGTTTCCGCCTCGGACAACAAATCAGGATCAATCGGACTGTCGGATTGCAAAACCGATTCGAGCTTTGACACAATATGATATAAAACATTGGCACCAATACTTCCGGCTACGCCTTTCAGGGCATGCGCCAGTTGCACAGCCTGTTGCCTGTCATCAGCGGCCAGCGCGGCACGGATGCCTTGCAGCACACCGGCCTGTGATGTTTGGAATTTACACAGAATCCTGCCGTACAATGACTGATCACCAGCCACGCGTCGTAATCCATCCGCCACATCAATGCCCGACAGACCGGTGAAATCCAGCATGGCTTCAGCCCCTGCAACCAGCGAGGGCGACAAATGTTCTGCCGCATTGATCTGCGATTTCCTTATCCAGCGAATCAGCGTGGCATACAGTTGATTCGGGTCAACCGGTTTGCTGACATGATCGTTCATGCCGGCTTCCAGACATTTTTCACGATCGCCCGGCATGGCATTGGCAGTCATGGCAATGATGGGCAAATCATGGAACTGTGCATCGGCGCGAATCAATCGCGTTGCTTCAAGGCCATCCATGACCGGCATCTGCATATCCATCAATACACCATCAAACGCATCGTTGTGAACAGCCTCAACCGCCTGCTGCCCGTTGTGCACAATGTTCAGGCTGATACCCACGCGAGCCAATAGCCCTTCGGCCACCTGTTGATTGATTTCGTTATCTTCCACCAGCAACAAACGCGCTCCATGCAGCGATTGCAAAGCATCCTGAGGCACCGGCCTGTATGCCTGTGGCATGGCCAGCGTATCGGCATTGCCCAATTCAAAGCGAATGCGGAAATGGAAACAACTACCCGTACCAGGCTCACTATCCACGTCGATTTCACCATGCATCAGCTCCACCAGTTGCTTGCAGATGGCTAGCCCCAGCCCGGTACCTCCGTATTGGCGCGTAGTGGACGTATCGGCTTGGGAAAATGCCTGAAACAGGTTGGATATTTGCTCTTCTGTCATGCCGATGCCGGAATCGGCTACCTTGAATTGCAGTTCGAT
>CAZDFL010000017.1:2107-18398 GCA_964504835.1 uncultured Zetaproteobacteria bacterium | reverse complement strand
CATTGCCGGCACCGGCCCTGCCGAAGCGGCGCTGAAAGAGGCTTTGCCCGATGCGTTATTCCTTGGCTGGGTGGATAAAGCACGTATGAAATCACTTTATGCCGGGCTGGATATGTTTGTATTCCCGTCCCGTTTTGACACCTTCGGCAATGTGGTGCTGGAAGCATTCACCTACGGCATGCCGGTAATCGCCTACAATTGCAAAGGCCCCAAAGATATTATCGAAAACGGTCTGAACGGTTATCTGGTTGAAGATAACGAAGCCATGAGTGCTGGCATAATCAGCTTTTTAGAAGATGATGAACAGCGTCCGCTCATGCAACAAAATGCCATGCTGCGCAGTCATGCATATCAGGCCGAACCGATTATGCAGCAGTTTTTGCACGATATGGGTTTGAGTCATTAATAAGATTCAACACCTCTCACCACAGAGGCAGTTCCTGTGCATCCATGCACCCACGGCATTTATGCATCCTTCATGTCAGACACAGAGAGCACAGAGAAAAGCAACATCATACAGAAAGAATATTTTTTTTTATGCCTTCCTCCGCGTCCTTTGCGTCCTCTGCGGTGAAAAGCTTTTGACTGTATCATGACAAAATTGATTGCCAGCCTGACGCAGCAGGAGCAGTTGAATTTTTTGCTCACCAATCGTATTCCGCGCCGTTGGCTGACAATGTGGGTGGGCCGCTTCAGCCGCATCGAAAGCCCGCGTTTAACCCGTATTACTATTTGGCTGTGGCGCTTGTTTGCTGATGACCTGGATTTATCCGAAGCCACAGAACAATCGTTCTCCAGCCTGCATGATTGTTTCATCCGACAATTAAAAGTCGGTGCGCGCCCCATTGATGACAGAGCATCTATCGTCGTCAGCCCCTGCGATGCCATCATCGGAGCGCATGGCCGGATTGAGGGAACCACCGTCTATCAGGCCAAAGGGTTTCCGTATGAACTGGGCGATTTGATGCCGGATCAAGCCTTGCAGGAAAAATATCGCGATGGTTTCTTTGTCACCCTGCGTTTGAAATCGAGTATGTACCATCGTTTCCATGCGCCGGTGGATTGTCGGGTACATGAAATTAACTATATCTCCGGCGATAGCTGGAATGTGAATCCGATTGCTCTGAAGCGCATTGAGAAACTGTACTGCAAAAATGAACGGGCAGTCCTGCCGCTCGAAATCATCGATGCCGCTGATTCCGGGCGCAGCATCACACTGGTGCCGGTGGCCGCCATTCTGGTCGCCAGCATGAAATTCCATTGTCTGGGCGGTGATCTGGATTTGCGCAGTCGCGGCTGCAATCACCTGCATTGTCAGGCCAGTTACGCGAAAGGCGATGAGATGGGCTATTTTCAGCATGGCTCCACCATCATTCTGTTTGCCACATCCCATTATTCCTTATGCGATGGCATTGCGGAAGGGCTGTGTATCAAAATGGGGTCGCCTCTGCTGAGATTGGCAGATGTCTGTTCAGGGCATGGGGGGCTATTGTGATGGTGAAATGGTTCCAGAATATTTTTGACCACGGTTTCTATGGGCTGTTGATTTGAACATGTAAGGCGTTACCTTCCACCTCCTTTCAGGATTACGATTTTTTGGAGTTGAACGATGAGCATTGAAGATCAGATTGCAGGATTCAGGACGCGCGCAGAGGATTATAGTAAACGACTGGATTCGATGCGGAGGTCACTTTGACGTTGATGCCAAAGAAGAGGATCTGCGCGAGCTAAACGCGCGTATCGAAGATCCATCCCTGTGGGATGATCAGGCCGAAGCGCAGAAGCTGATGCAGGAGCGCGCCCGGGTTGAAAAAGTGTTGAAAGAATACAAGCAGGCATTCAGTGATCTCGATGATGCCAGTACGCTGTTTGAGATGGGCATTGAAGAGGGTGATCGCGATTCCCAGATTGAGGCGGTTGAGGTGCTCGATAGCGTGCAGCCGCAGCTTGAGGCATTGGAGCTGGCACAGATGCTGGGCGGTGAAACCGATATCGAATCGGCCTTTCTGGATATTAATTCCGGTTCCGGCGGCACCGAAGCGCAGGACTGGGCCGAGATGCTGTTGCGTATGTATTTACGCTGGGCCGAGCGTAAAGGTTTCAAGACCGAACTGATGGAATGCACCTATGGTGAAGAAGCCGGTATCAAATCGGCCACTGTGTCGATCAAGGGTGATTATGCTTATGGCTTTTTGAAAGCGGAAATCGGCGTGCATCGGTTGGTGCGTAAATCGCCGTTTGATTCGGGTAATCGGCGACACACCTCGTTTTCTTCTGTGTTTGCCTTCCCCGATATTGACCGCGATATTGACATTGAAATTGATCCGGCTGATGTGCGCACCGATACTTACCGGGCATCAGGTTCCGGTGGTCAGCATATCAACAAGACCGATTCGGCGGTGCGCTTAACGCATATTCCGACCGGCGTGGCGGTGCAATGCCAGAATGACCGTTCCCAGCACAAGAATCGCGAAGCCTGCTGGAAAATGCTCAAAGCGCGTTTATACGAGCTGGAAATAGAAAAGCAGCAATCGGAAAAACAGGCGCTGGAAGATACCAAAACCGATATCGGCTGGGGTCACCAAATTCGCTCCTACGTGCTCGATCAATCACGCATCAAGGATTTACGCACCGGCATGGAAACGGGCAATACACAAGCCTTTCTGGACGGTGATATCGACGCTTTTATTCAGGCTCAGTTGATGGGCATATGCCGGGGTGATGGTAGCGAATAAGTGCAAGTGGTTTTACCATGATTTTGTCGCTTACAGGATATTCGTCATTTCCGGGGTAGATGATCCATAAATGATCCAGTGATAAATCATTGATCGCAACATGCATGGATTTTGTAACCCTGGGTGCTTCATTAAATTTAAACTCAATACCGTAGCGTTTTCCGTCTTTGAACAGTAAGAGATCAACTTCGGCGCCGCTGTAGGTTGACCAGAAATAAGCTTCCGATGGTTGCATGGATAGAAGCACTTGCTCCATTGCAAAGCCTTCCCATGATGCTCCCAACCGGGGATGACCTGTCAAACTATGATAATCGGGGATATTTAACAGGGTGTGTAGCAGCCCCGAATCTCTGAAATATATTTTCGGCGCTTTTACCTGACGCTTGCGCAGATTCTCATGCCATGGTTGAAGCTGACGAATCATAAAAGTGGAAGTCAGTATATCCAGATACGAACGTACTGTTTTATCGCTCAGTCCCATTGAACGGGAAAGTTCTGAAGCATTCCATGTTTGCCCATGAAAATGGGCCAGCATGGTCCAGAAACGCCGCATGGCTGCTGGTGCGACAGTGATCCCCAGCATAGGGATATCGCGTTCAAGGAAGGTTCGAATAAAGGCATCTCTCCAGACCATGCTGTCAATTTCCGAATCCGCCAGAAAAGAGCGCGGGAATCCCCCTCTAATCCACAGCTTCCGGGAATCATTCGTTTCTCCAAGATTAAAGCCTGAAAGATCAATGAATTCAACCCTTCCAGCCAGTGTTTCAGATGCGTTTTTAATGATATGGGGAGAAGCGCTGCCCAGAATTAAAAATCTTGCCTGATTGTCCGGTTTATCGACCACAACTCGCAAGACATTAAACAACGCTGGCATGATTTGTATTTCATCAAGAATAATCAGTCCCTGAAGCTGGGAGAACATCAGCTCAGGGCTTTGCAGTCGTTGTTGATCAGCAGATGATTCCAGATCGAAATAGTGCGCTGATACCTGTGCTTCGAACAGGCGCGCCAGTGTGGTTTTTCCGCATTGGCGAGGCCCCAGAAGCGCTGTGACAGGCGATCGCTTGATGGCCATATCCAAGCTTTGAAGATAGTGGGCGCGATTGATCATGTTTGAAGAATATCATTTAATATTCGGAATACAACTCCGAATATTAAATGATAATACCTAGGTAATAAGGTTATTCGATGCCGGTTATTTTTTCAGAGCGGACTGGGTTGTCGGTTTCAATGAATGAGAAGGTGTGACCAACGCAATCGCGGCAGCTGATGAGTGAGCCGATGCCAGGGATATGCATTTTGGGGCGGGTGATGGCACCGCCGCCGTTGATGAATTGTTCTGTAACGGCATCAATCGAAGCGACTTCAGTGATATTTTTCAAGCCATTGCAATAGACACGAATGCATTCAAAAGGGGCATTGAGCTTTGATGAAATAATCCAGTCACCCTGAGCGCGCTCCTGCCGCTCTTTGGCTGTTGGCACGGGTTGTTCATTGTATCGTGGGTTGGACCACTTCATCATCAGCATCTCAAGCTCCTCTTGTTGCTGCTTCGGTTACTTCCATCTATCGGTTGAGCGGGCTTAAAGTTGAGTGCCTATTGGTCAAAATTATGTGGGTCAGATTACAGCGACAGCGTTAAACCATTGATCTTAATCCATGATTTTGCGGCAAGGTGATTGGGATAAATCGATTGCAACAGCGTCTTGAAGCCGGTGCCATGATTGAGATGAATCAGGTGGCAGAGTTCGTGCGCAATCACATAATCGACCACCCATGCCGGAGCCATAATCAGTCGCCAGTTGATGTAAATGCGGCCGTCATGGTGACAACTGCCCCAACGGCTCTTATAGGCTTTGATGCCGATTGAGCGGGGCTGCCTGCCGATCATGGTAGCAAAGTGATCGCTGCGTGTTTGGATATATGATTCAGCCTGCTGACGATACCATCGTTCGATTTGGCGGCAGGTTGTTTGCGGCTCAGGTGAAGGGTGAGAAACCAGCAAGTTATGCTCGCTTATTTGAATGGCGCGTTTGGCTTGCAATATATGAAGCGTGTAGGGCTGGCCAAGCAGATGAAATGACTCGCCTGACTCAAATTTCTTCGGAATATATGTGGATCTGATTTCCTGGTTAAAATGCAGCTTGTTGGCAATCCATGTACTTTTTTGCTGAACGAACGCATCAATCAACGTGGCAGGCATACGGCTCGGAGCCAGCACTTCAACCCGATTATCCGCTCTGATAACGATACTGGCCGTTTTGCGTTTGGGGCTGCGGATGATGGTGTAGTTTATTTTTTCCACATCAAACCAGTCAAAATCGAACCGCGAATGGACGCGGATACACGCAAATAAAATCCAAACCGCATAGTTATGCTCTCCCTACACAAACACCTTACTTATTTGTAACTATTCAGCAGTGTGACGGCAGTCGTCATAGAAGTGTCATCACACTGGAAGTGCGGCTTCAGCCGCGCCAAATATTGCGCAAATGCGCGGCTGAAGCCGCACCTCCAGGGCATGCTGAATAGCTACACTTATTTTGACTCTAATCTGCGTTTATCTGCGTCCATCTGTGGCTAAAGTATTGCCTTATCAGGCTTTGAGAATGTGGTGGGCATCGCAGTATTGGCAGGATACGGTGATATTGCCGGATTCATCACGCAGTGAGGCCAGCTGTTCTGGCGGCAGGCTTTTGATGGCTTGCGCCATCTTTTCGGGGCTGCAATCGCATTGATAGCGATAGTCATCGGTGCCAGCGACTTTGCAGCGCAAGTTTTCAAAATAACGCAACAATGACTCGGTAGAATCGTTGTCCAGTGCCTGATCGGGGATTTTGGCCATTGTCTCGATCGCTTGAAACCAGTGATCATCATCGCAGCCCGGCATGGCTTCAATCATGATGGCCAGATCGCCATGCAGGATGATATCGGCTCTGATTTGCACTGACTGATTTAAGTAATGGAGCAGATGATCGGCCAGAAAAGCAGAGTCGTGTTCGATGGTGGAAATATACGGTTGACCCACGCCCAGATCACGCACGGTGGACAGGCGAATCGGCGAACCCAGCCAGCCTTGGACGCCATCCGCCTCAGTGTGATGGATAGCAGAATGTTCTTCCTGCCAGCTCAGGTAACCACGCACTGCGCCACAGCGCGATTCAACCAGAATGCGCTTTAAGGGAGCTGCGGCGATGGCATCGAGTTGTAGCACCTGACGCGTGCCGCCCTTGCTGATTGATAACAACAGGATAGAGGCGAGAAGGCTTTGATTAAACAGTTCGGCAACCTGTCCATTCAGACCGTGGATGCGGTTGGCTTCGGCAAACAGGTGAGGCGCGCGAATCATTACGCCCCGGCTATGCGCTTCCGGCAGCAGAAACCGAATTAACTGATCTGTGCTTTCAGCCATGTGTGAACCTCGGTGAGTGAATCAAAACAGTGTGATGCGCCAACTTCGGTCAGTTCTTCGGCTGAAAAGGCATCGCACATGCCGATGGCCCGAGCGCCAGCGCGGGTGGCCGATTTCATGTCGGCAATACCATCGCCAATCATGATCGTGTTTTCTGGATCGACTTCCAACTGCGCGCAGGCTAGCAGCACCGGCGTGGGGTCGGGTTTTTCAGGCCGCCCATCCATCTTGCCAATGACGACATCAAAATAACCTGTCCAGTTTAATACATTCAGTTGCGCTTCGGCGCGAATCTGACTTTTGCTGGTGACAATGGCGGCCGGAATAGCGCGATCCTGTAACCATTGAAACAGTGTTTCTGCGCCTGCTAACGGTTTGATCTTATCCAGATAATCCTCATCGTGAATTTCCAGAAACCGAGCCGCCGCTTCATTCCGGCGTTCGCCGAACAGTGCTTGCATGCTGCAATCGCCTTTGCCGGTATGCCGTTTGACAGCGTCATCGCTCATCTGCGGCAGGCCGAATTCGGCAAAGGTCTGGTTCAGCGCCCGGATGATGGGCGGAAAGGCATCGACGATGGTGCCATCCATATCCAGCAGTACGGCTTGAATCATAGCTTATTGCGCTTCAGCTTTTCAAATTCTTCCAGCATCCATTGACGCAATTGCATGGCCATGGGGCCGGGTTTACCCGTACCGATTTTTTCGTCATTGACCTGACAGACCGGCATGATGGCGTTGGTGGTGCTGCTCATCATACATTCTGTCAGTCCTGCTTCGCTCAACTTCCATGCTCGTTCTTCAACCTGGACGCCATGCGCTGTGGCGATTCGCAGCGCCATATTACGGGTAATGCCGCCCAATACCTGATGATCGAGCGGGTGAGTAACCAGTATGCCATCAATGGCTGCAAAGCAGTTGGTTGCACACCCTTCCAGCACATGGGCATCCTCATCGAGCCAGAATGTTTCATCGGCATTTCGATAAGAAGCCTCCTGCTTGCCGATAACACTGGCCAGCAGGGCGATGGATTTCACGTCGCAGCGTTTCCAGCGCATATCATCCAGCGTAATGGCCTTGACGCCATCTGATATTTTTTCAGCCGAAGGCATGGGCAGATGGCGTGATGTGATGACCATCGTTGGCGTTAATTCGGCACCGGGAAGATGTGAACGTGGTGCTACGCCGCGTGTGATTTGCACATAAATCATGGCATCATCAAACGGGTTATGCTGATAGGTCTGTTCAATCAGTGTTTTTAGCTCCGGTAATGCAACAGGCAGGGTGATAGTAATGCTTTCGCATGAGCGTTTCAGTCTGTCGAGGTGCGCATCCATATCGAGAAAAACGCCGCTAAAACAGGAGATGACTTCATAGACGCCGTCGGCAAATTGAAAGCCCCGATCTTCGATATGAACCGTGGCTTCATCCAGCGGCAGAAAACGCCCGTTCACCCATGCTGTTAAGGTCACAGCTTTACTCGCCGGTAACGTCTTTAAGCATATCTCCGGTGGAGTCCCGAATCCACAAGCGCAGCCCGTCCCACTGGCGGCTGACCCACGATGCCTGCTCGACCGCACGCGCAGCGATCATGGGGAATGAACGGATAACTTTTCCATTGCCATCCTTGCTGCCAACGACTGCATCAATCGTGCCCAGTTTCTGCCCCTTCCTGATTGGTGCTTTCAGCGGTGATTCATAGCGCAGGTGGAACGACAACGATGATTCGCTGCCCTTGGGAATGGTGACCCAGATGGGTAGCGCAGGTTTCAGCCAGACATGATTTTCAGTGCCTTCAAATACTTCGACCTGACGGCGGATATCGCGTTCGGTGGGGCGTACGGTGGTGAAATTTCTGAAACCGAAGTTGAGCAATGTTTTGGTTTGCTGGGCGCGGGCGCGATCCGATTTGGTGCCGAATACGGCGGCAATAAAACGGGTGGTTTTCTGTTCCGCCGAACCGACCAGACAATAGCCGGCAGCTTTGGTATGGCCGGTTTTGATGCCATCGGCTTCCGGTAGACTCCACAACAAACGGTTGCGATTAGGCTGGGTACGGTTGTCGAAGGTATAGCTCTTTTCTCCGAATAATTTGAACTGATCCGGGAAATCACGCCACAGCGCTGCGCCGACAATGGCCATATCCATGGCGGAACTGTAATGGCCATCAACCGGAAAGCCGGTGGCATTGACAAAATGGCTGTGCAACATGCCCAGTTCTCTGGCCTTGTCGTTCATGCGTTCGGCGAAGGCATCTTCGCTGCCATCCATATGTTCGGCCAGCGCGATACAGGCATCATTGCCGGAATAGGTGGCGATGCCGTGCAGCAACTCTTTGACTTTTGGATGCATGCGCGGTTCCAGAAACATGGTGCTGCCGCCGATTTTCCAGGCTTTTTTGCTTACAGTTACGGTTGCCTCGGGATCCAGACGTCCTTTCTTAATGGCTTCAAAAGCCATGTACAAGGTCACCATCTTGGTCAGGCTGGCTGGCGGTAATTGCAGGTCGGCATTGTGCTCGGCGATGATCTGGCCGGAACGGGCATCTATCATGGCCCATGATTTGGCTTCAATCGGCGGAGACTTTGGCCATGCAGCAGCTTGCGCCGTGATGGATAACAATAATATCATGCACAGGGGCAAGATCACAGGCAATACCCTTGTATGTGTGTTACCTGCGGTGCGTTTGTTTACCATTGCCAATCCTCCTGGGGTGGGATGTTCCATGTCATTGTATCCGGCAATGCCGGTAAATCGCTTGCGTTGATGCTCAATTTTTGGGCGTGCAACATTAAACGCCGATGAGCTTTTCCGCCATAGCGCATATCGCCAAGAATCGGGCAGCCGAGCGCGGCCAGATGTACGCGTAACTGGTGTGTTCTGCCGGTATGCGGAACCAGGCTGATCAGGGCGCGATTGCCCCGCCGCTCAATGACTTCTGCATCGGTTTCACAAGCGCGTCCATGCTCGGAAACATGGAAGCGACCCTGTTTATCACGTTGTTTATCTATTGCCAGCGTAATGTGTTGCGTGTCCCAGTCCGGGGCTGGCTGAACAACGGCCAGATAGGATTTCGATGCGCAACGATGCCAGTTTTTTTGCAGCAATTGTAGTTGAGCCGGGTCAGCAGAAAACAGCATCAGGCCGGAGGTGCCGAGATCAAGCCGGTGTACCGGCCTCAAATCAGCAGCCTGCAACGGCGTCAGTTGCAAGGCTCTGGCCAATTCATCGGGCAGGGTGCCACGGCTACGGTGCAGCGCTTCCTGGGCATATTGGCCGCTGCGTTTGTGAATCAGGTAGAGCGGCGCTTGCTGCCAGATGAGTTGATCAGCAGTAAAGGGCGTCAGTTTTTCGCCATCGAGCAGAACGATGCGCAGGGCATCACCGCTTTTGAGTAAGCGTCCGGCGGTGCGGCAGCGTTTTCGATTCAAATACACGCCGCCCTCATCAATGGCGCGGCGGCTTCTGCGGCGCGAGAGGTGAAGCAGATCGGCCAGCGCCTGATCCAGCCGCGTGCCTTGCTGAACTTTGCCGCAGGTAGCGCGTAGATCCTGAAATGCGGCAGGTGCGGATGCATTCATAAATGATGACGCAGGTTGTTTAATACATCCTGATGGCTGTGGCAGATTTGGATACTGGCAAAGGCTTTATCCGCCGATAATACCAACTGCTCGGACAGGGTGGAGACAATCGGCGCCCACATTTCGCCATAAAGCAGCAAGGGACGCGGCTCCAGCACGCGAATAGCCAGCAAATCCCAGGTCATGGCCAGTTCAGCCAGCGTGCCAAGGCCGCCCGGCAGCACCAGCCATGCATCGGATTGTTCAATCATCATACCCATGCGTTCAAAAAAATCATGGCAACGAATTTCTTCGCTTAGGGTGTTGTCCGGAGGTGTAGGGAAGCGCTCCAGCGTAATGCCGCGAATATGGCCGCTGCCGGCATGCATGCCTTCGGAAAATGCTGCCATCATGCCCTGATGGCCGCCGGTAGCGCCATCCCAGCCCGCCAGCGCGATGGCTTTGGATAAAGCAAATACATCCTGATAGATGGCTGCTTCCGGGCTGATGCGCGATGAACCGAATGCGGCCAGACGCGGGCGAGTGGTTGCCATGTCCTTCATTTAATCACCACGACAGGTTTGTCAAAACCATGGCTTTGCAGCGACAGGACAGTTTGTTCGATATTGACCATATCGTCATAAGGGCCGATGCGTACCCTGTATAATGTTCTGTTTCCAAGCTGGACGGCGACGGTATGGATGGCGGTAAAACTGGATTTTAGTTGATTTTCAAGGCGTACGGCATTGTCTTTCGAGGAAAATGCGCCGAGTTGAATAAATATCTTGCCGGAGGCGGCAGTGGCCGGCGCAGCCAGTACATCCGGGCTGGAGACATGCACGCTGTTGGGGTGATCGGCGGCCATGAGTTTTTTACCCATGGCCAGCGTTTCCTGCTTCGATGGCGGCGGCAGTTGCAGTGATTGCACGCGCACATGGGCGGTGCCGCTGCGGGCATAACCAAGCTGTTTGGCAGCAGCATACGACAGGTCAATCAGGCGCTCTTTGACAAACGGACCGCGATCATTGACGCGCACTATCACCGAACGCCCGTTTTCCAGATTGGTGACGCGCACCATTGTTGGCAGGGGCAGTGTTTTATGGGCAGCCGATAGCGCATGCATATCATAGGTTTCGCCATTGGCTGTGGGTTTGCCATCAAAATCACGGCCATACCACGATGCAATGCCAGTTTGATCATAACCGTTTTCAAACGGCATGGGCGTGTACCAGCGACCGCCGATATTATACGGATTGCCGGTTTTATGGATGCCACCCGTGCCATTGGGCAGTCGGGCGGGAGTCGGTGTTTCAGGTTCCGGCGCTTTTTTGCCCGAACAGCCGCTGATCAGTCCAATCAACAGCAGTGGTAAAATCAGGGCGTTCAAGGTTAGAGCGTTCAATCGACAGCGAATGTTTTTCTCTCCAGCAGGGCAGCGATTTCGGTCACGGCCATGGCGTAATTAAAGGATGGGTTATAGCGCATAATGACATGGAAATTATGGTGTACCAGCGCCAGTTGGTTGCCGTGTTTTGTTTTCATGCTAATGATGCTGACCTCATCATCATTCTGCCACGGCAGTGGTATGGCATTAAAAATTTTCGGCATGGATTTACGTAATTCAGCCAGCTTTACCCAGTGTTTCAGCCTTCCTTTGGCTCTTTTTTTCCAGCTGCTATTCAGCTTTGTGCCGACTGGCAGCCAGTAGGCCGAAGGGCGGTGATATTGCCAATGATGTTGTTTGAAATAATTGGCCACGCTGGCAATGATATCCGGCTCAGAGTGAAACACATCGCGGATGCCATCGCCATCTTCATCGACGGCATATTGGCGGAATGAGGTCGGGATAAACTGAATCGAACCGAAGGCGCCGGCATAGGAGCCTTTGAGTTTCATCAGGTTCAGTTTGTCCTGTCGGCTGATTTCTATAATCGCGCCCAGTTGCTTGCGGAAGAAAGCCGCGCGACGCGGAAAACCGGTGGACAGGGTATATAATGAATCGAGCACCGGGCGATTACCATGGCGCTGCCCGAAACGTGTTTCAATGCCGAGTATGGCGGCAATAATCACCGCATCGACCTGATACTTTTCGGCAATGCGTTTAAAATCAGCATGGTTTTGTTGGAGGTATTGGCGGCCTTTCTTCTGCATTTCCGGCTGCACGAATAAAGGCCGGTATTTCACATACGGTTGTGCTTCCCACTGCCCGTTCATGCGCTTGATAATTTCCGGATGAAATTTGGCATGTTTCAGAATCGCATTGATTTCGTCAGCCGGAATCCCGGTTTCCGAAGCCAGTTGTGTAGTCAGGTTGGCCCGACTGACATATTGTGTGCCATCGGCTTTTTGATTTGCCGCACCGGCTTGCAGCGGTATCAGCAGCGTCATGCAGCAGATCAACAGCTTGCGACGTATGGGTTGCAAAAATAGCGAGCTGGATAGCCGTTGAAATATATGCATCACAGGTCGTGGAAATGAGTCAACTCATCACAAAAGGTGTTCACTATCATTAAAGCTGTTTGTGAAAATTCATGGTGCGGATCGGTTCAGCGGGGAAAATTAGTTGCAGTGATTGGCCATCCTTGCTGATGACGGTGTGAACGGGGCCGTTCCAGCGATCGCCTACGCCAAAACCGATCTGATCATCCTTGATGACTTCCATTTGTGATAACAAACGAATCGGTGGATGCTCATTCGGCATGGTCAGTTTAATCGTTTCATCGGCATAAAAATGGATCGTGGTTTTTCCATTATCCTGCTGCCAAACACCTTCGAGTTGCGTGATTTTGTCGGCAGGAACCGGATTGTCTGTTGCCACACAGGAGGCCAGCGAGAATAACAGGGTGAAAGCCAGAATGCGGATATACTTGTTGGCTATGATCATGATAGGCGTCTGTTGAGCCTGAGCTCATGGCCGGAAATCGTCATGTGTTTTTTATCACTGTCTTTAAAAATAGCCAAGGTTTCAGTAATGGTGCCGTGCTCGAAGTGCAATAGAAAGCCATAGGTGTAAAAAACGCCGCCCATGCGCGGGTCATAGTGTTTAAACGTGAGCTTGATGTTCTTCAATGCGCCCAGCGGCTTGATGAGCGTCGTCATTTTTTTCTGCCAAGCCTTGGGCTGATGAATACGCAGGAATTTCGCATCGTATAGTGGCATTACATCCTGCCAGTTGCCAGTCTGCATTCCTTTGTGAACGGTGCTGATAATCTGGTTCGCTTCTTCACCCGGATCCGCATCAAAAAAGCAGCCCGCCAACATGGCAAGCAACAGGGGCAATAGCAATAACCTGGTAAAAAAATGTTTCATGTCACCTCCGACGGTTGGCGATGATAGGAGGTGGACAGCGCTTGGCAAGCGACGCTGTTATGTTACTTCTTTTCATAAGATATAAACCATAGTATGGTTTGGTCATTAAATATATTTAGCCAAGGAGGAGATTAATGGCGAAGAAGAAACCCGGTCAGAATCAGAACAATGGATTGAGAATGGTACTATTCTATCTCACGTGTGGCATTGCACTTGTTACAGCCAGTTACGGGGGGCTCTATTTTGCATTTGGGCATCTCAGTTCAGGTATCGAACAGAATGATAAGGCGGAACTGGAAGCCGGCATTAATTTCCATCAGCTAGAGGGTGCTATCAGGACTCAGCTGCCTGAGAATCTGGTGCGAGTTAAAGTCAATACGCATAGTAAATATGCCAACTCGACATTTATCGCTAATGATGCCCCTAAAATTGAGGTGAATGCAGATACTTTTAGCGATTTGGTTAAACGCAGCGGGATTTGCGCGCCAGCCGGAGCAAAAGCAGGGTATGATGACAGCGCCTGTACGATGAGTCTTGAAAGCTTAGCCTATTCTCATATAAACTATAAGCTGGTGAATAATGCCGACAAAAATATATGGGTAAAATTTATTATTGCTAAAGACGAGAGCATTATTGTATGGCGTATGACCAGCGCCACCTTATCCAAAGCGATGATGGCAAAGGTGCTTCAATAGGCTTTAGCTGTTCGATTGCAGGATTGGGATATAAAAAAGTCGGTAGGGAATTCCCGCCGACTTTTTTTATGCGCTTGCTGTATTGAAATGCTTCTTCTTGCAAAGTAGACATGAGACGGAATAATGCCGCTCCATGTCTACCAAACAGCAACCCCTCAAACCCGGCGAGAAAATACTGTTTACTGTGGCTGGCGTATTTGTCGTTTTTGCCATTATTGCTTTTATTGTTATGCAGTATTTCATTGAAACGTCCGACAAGCCTATTTTTGAACAAAAAACCCACGCTGATTTTACAGACGAAGGCCAGCGGGGCTCTGAATATTTTCGTGTCGAGGGCTGTACGACCTGTCACCGCGCTTTGCGCAATGGTACCAATATGGGGCGGACAGCTGATCTCGATGGTATCGGTTCGCGTAAGACGATGGAATGGATGTATGCCTTTCTACTTGATCCGGTAACCAATTATGGCAGTGAAACGATGGATCACCGCCCTGGCCAGCGCTCTGCTGCCTATGTCGCCAAAATGCCGAAAGAGAAACTACATGCCATCGCTGTATTTCTGTCCGAACTGAAATCGGACCAAGGATCATCATCGGCTGAGGTGCCGCCCAAGGGCGATTCACCTTTTATCGACAGTATGGTCAAAACCTGGGCACCGAAGGAATGGAAAGAAAAATATCCTGATATCAGAGATAAATATAAAACAGCGCAGCCGGACGCAGGAGCAAGCAAGTGACACTTCAGCCGTGGGAAGAAGAAGAGTATGTTAAATATACCCTGTGGTTCATTTTCGCCTGTATAATCTACAGTATCATCGGGTTTTCATGGGGGGCGCTGATGGGCGGTATTCATGACTTCCGTCATTTCGTGGACCATCGTATGTTCGGTAAACTGATTGTGCGCGCGCATACCCATATCAACTTGCTCGGTTGGGTGGAAATGGCTATTTTTGCAGCAGTGTATTATGTCGTACCTCGCCTGGTTAAACGTCCGATTTATAGTCTGAAGCTGGTCAAGGTACATTTCTGGACGCATAACTTCGGCCTGATTGGCATGGTAGTGTTTTTCAGCGTGGCCGGTGTGGTTGGCGGCGTGGCCAGCCAGACGTTGTTGCCATCGGATGTGGAACAACTGGTGCGCCCGTGGCTAGCTGTAATGGGCATATTCGGTTCGATTGTGTTACTGGCAAACTGTATCTGGGCCTATAATATCTTTCGCACATGTGCTGGCTGGAGAAGAAACAGGTGAGGCGTCTGGCCTTGGTAGCGCTGGTTGCATGTGGCCTTGCTGCTTGCGATATGGATTTTGGCAGTGTTGGCGGCGGCGGTGTATTTCTGACTGGCAAGCCTGCGCCGATATTAAAGACCAAGACGCTGGCCGATGTCGGTGGCGATATGTCCAAGATTACCAGTTATCGCTATCCCGATCCGCGCATGTATCAATTATCTTTCGATGATGCAATCAAACAGCACAAGCCGATTGTGCTGGAGTTTGCCACCCCCGGCCACTGCACCCAGTGCGACAAACAGTTGCAGTTGATGAAAGCGATGTTGAATAAATACGAGCATAAGGTGCTCTTTCTGCACATGGATCAGTATTATAATCCGGAAGCCTATGATGCTTTTCAGGTGCGCGGCGAACCCTGGACGTTCGTGATTGATGCAAAAGGCATAGTGAAAGAGGTTTACCCCGGGCGTATGTTATACCCGGAGATTGATCCGGTGCTGGCTGATTTGACATCAGATCAGGTCTCAGAACCTACCTCCAATCTGCCCACCAGTCCGGCCAGGGGGGGCTAAATGGCCCGAAACTGGCAGGAAGTGCAATGCGATTTACACCCTGACAAGGCGGGCGTACTCTGGGACTTGGTGCTGTATGTGCCGACAGTCGGTTTTTTGCTGCTTTGGGGTGTGAAGCTCTGGTATGGCGGGGATGATCAGGTCGCAGTCGGCTACGGGCTGATGTTTCTGGGTTTTTTCTTTCTGATGGTGGGCGGCGGTCGTGTGATGCGCCGTATGTTGATGCACCCAAAGGCACCGGTGTCACTGGATATCAATAGTGAACGCATTCGTCTGAAGTTGAAAAATGGTACGGTGACAGCGCTGGTGAAGGATATCCGCTTCTTTTCCGATCATGCCGGCAAATCATTCGGGCTGACGGGCGTCGATAATCATGGTGCCAAATGCCAGCATGTCTTTCATCGCAAACAGTTCGATGAGGATACCTATAAAGCGATTGAGAAAGCGCTTGATCGATACAAATAGCTTTTTCAACTAACGCGTGTGTTTGATGGTATCCCAGGCGAAATAAGCCAAGGCTGCTGCGCTAACCAATACAACGGCGATAATCAATACCATTTCGGTCTGTTCGCTAACCATGCCACCGACAAAAATATGCACGCAGTATCCAAAAATAAATAACGAAGCGATGCCGCTGACGCCGTAAACGAGTAATTCTTTCATGCCCGCATGATGGGTGTCGCCATCTTGTATGGCAAGGCTGGCCAATCGCTTTAATCTTCTAAATCACTGCTTTTTAAAAGGCAGTGCAACTATCATACATCTCCTTTACATCTTTAATG
>CAZDFL010000017.1:0-2007 GCA_964504835.1 uncultured Zetaproteobacteria bacterium | reverse complement strand
CGTGGCATGTGGGGGCCAATTATTGTTGATCCGGATAAGCCTAATGCGCTGGAGAAAAAGGTTACCAAGGACGTCATTATGATGTTGAGTAGTTGGGAATCTGCAGCCGCAGATAAGTATGGCACGGGTGGTGGCCCTAGCGATCAACGCAATTATTTTTCTATCAATGCCAAAGCATTTCCACTCGATATGCCACTGCGTGTGAAGCATGGCGATTTTGTCCGCGTTCGCTTTATTGGCGCTGGCAATACGATGCACGCGATGCATTCGCATGGACATGATATGCTGGTTGGGTTCAAGGATGGTCTGGCCGTTAAGGATCCCTACTATGTCGATACGCAGCTGATCATTCCTGGTTCCCATAATGATGTGTTTATTAATATGGATAATTCAGGTCGTTTCATTTTCCATGATCATATCGATTATCAGTCCACCAATAACGGTAAGTTCCCTGGTGGCGCGGTTACTGTGATTGAGTATGCGGATTCGCCCAAAGATGCCTGGTATCCCTGGACGGGCGTAAAATATGAGCCGGATTACTTCTACGAAGAATCCATCAAGAAGGGCTACGGCATCTTCGATCAGGCTGTATTCAAGGGTAAAAAGCTGACCAAAAAACGTGGTCATCGCCACAACTAGGTTATTGAACAGGGCGCGCCGGTTTGATGTCGGGTGCATTGAATCGGCGCTGCTCTAAAATTAATCACACTGGGAGATAAATCATGAAACGACTGCTGTTGTTAACTTGTTTTATAATCATGGCTTCACCTGTTTTGGCAAGTGCGGGGGAGAATGGTGCTGAAATATTGAATACCCGATGCGCCTATTGTCACGATTTGAAGGGGCCTGCACCTGAGACAATTCGCGAATTATGGAAACGTGATGCGCCGGATTTGTTTTTTGCGGGCAATAAATATCGCCGCGACTGGCTGGTGGCATGGATGCAGAAGCCGGTGCGTATTCGCCCCGCCGGGGTGAACTATTTGCGTGCCATTAACTCCACACCCACCAGGCTAACTACCACCAAGAAAGGGCGAAAATATGATGTGCTTTGGGGAAAATACCTCAAACCCTTACAGCATGAAGAATTGACAAAGCCAGAAGCCGAGGCAGTGGCAAATGTATTGATGGGTATGACTGTAGGCTATGCGCTGACTGCCAATGAAAAGCTGGATAAAAGTAAAGCGGTGAGCCTGGATGCGGGCGAAGTGTTGATTGATAAGGTGTATGGATGTGAGTCCTGTCATCAGATTGAGCCAGGTTACGGTGGTTATACCGGGCCGGAATTGTACACAGCCGGCAAGCGGTTGCAGCCCGAATTTATACTCAGTTATATCAGGCGGCCGAAAAACTGGGATCCGAAAATATGGATGCCGAACATGCATGTCAGAGCGGACGATCTGCAAAAGATCACCAATTATCTTATTCTGCTGTCCAAGGAGGATTTCAATGCGTCTAATTAAATTATTATTTGCTACTGCAGCTATAATGTTTATTGCATCTCCTGCTATTCATGCGGAAGAGGCATATCTCAATTACAAAACGTATTGTATGCAGTGCCATGGTATGCATGGCAAAGGCGATGGTGTGAACGTGCCAGCGATGAATATTCTCCCACGTGATCATAGTGATAACGCGTATATGATGAAACGAACCAATACCGAGATATACAAGGTGATTAAGTTCGGTGGGCCTGCCATCAATAAATCGGTGAAGATGCCGCCCTGGGGTGATACCTTTAGCGAGCAGGAATTGCAGGAGCTGGTTGGGCATATTCGCACCTTATGTTGCGAAAAAGAACTTATTCGTGGTGTGAACTTTAAATAAATAAACTGGCCGGTTGGTTTGCCGGGTTGGGCCGCATGCAATACTTGTTGGATGCGGCTCTTTTTTTGAGCTAAACACGGCTACTTGATCATTTATATCTGTGGTGAATGAATATTCTTGACATGATTAATGGCAGGGTTAGGTTCCGTTTGATTAAAGGGAATTCATGTTGAATTCATA
>CAZDFL010000016.1:0-18424 GCA_964504835.1 uncultured Zetaproteobacteria bacterium | reverse complement strand
CCATGATTATTCCGAAATCTTATGGCGGTCTTGAATTCTCGGCTTATGCCCATTCTCGTGTGATTCAGAAAATAGCCAGCCGCAGTTCTGCTGCCGCTGTCACGGTGATGGTGCCCAATTCGCTCGGCCCGGCAGAATTGTTAATGGCGTATGGCACCGATGATCAGAAAGAATTTTATTTGCCACGTTTGGCCAGTGGTAAGGAAGTGCCCTGTTTTGCATTAACCGGTCCGTCAGCGGGTTCGGATGCAGGCTCGATTCCGGATACTGGCATTGTCTGCAAACGTGAATTTGAGGGCAAAGAAACGTTGGGGATGTTGCTCAACTGGGAAAAACGTTATATCACACTGGGTCCGGTGGCGACGGTGCTGGGATTGGCCTTTCACGTTTATGATCCGGAACATGTATTGGGCGATGAGGATGACTTGGGCATCACCTGCGCGCTGATTCCGGTCGAAACCCCCGGTGTGGAAATCGGACGTCGGCATGATCCGCTGGGTATTGCTTTTCAAAACGGCCCAAATACTGGCACGGATGTATTTATTCCGATGGACTGGGTCATTGGTGGGCAGGCAATGATTGGCAATGGATGGCGTATGCTGGTTGAGCGCCTGTCTATCGGGCGCGGCATTTCGCTGCCGTCGCTCAGTGCGGCAGCAGGCAAAATGGCTTGCCATACAACCGGTGCTTATGCGCGTTTGCGCAAACAGTTTAAAACTTCTATCGGTCGTTTTGAAGGCGTCGAAGAAGCTCTCGCCCGTATCGGCGGCCTGACCTATATGATGGATGCAGGTGTGCGCCTGAGTACGTCAGCGCTGGATGCGGGTGAAAAACCGGCTGTGGTGACAGCGATTGTCAAACGCTATCTCACTGAGACGATGCGGCAGGTGATTGACGATGCCATGGATGTGCATGGCGGGCGCGGTATTTGCATGGGGCCGTCGAATTATCTCGGGCGTACCTATCAATCCATTCCTGTGGCGATTACGGTCGAGGGCGCCAATATCCTGACCCGCAGCATGATGGTGTTCGGGCAGGGGGCGATGCGTTGTCATCCCTATTTACAGGAAGAAATTGCGGCGGCATCTGAGGACGGCGATGAGGGATTGAATCGTTTCGATACGGCGCTGATGTCACATCTGGCTTATACCATCGCCAATGCGGCAAGGGCTGTGCTATACGGCTTGTCGGGCGGCTGGCTGGCGCCATCGCCAGTGCCGGGCGTGACGGCCATTTATTACAAACAGATTGCGCGATTCAGTGCGGCGACTTCGGCCATGGCTGATCTGGCTTTGCTGGTGCTGGGCGGGGCATTGAAACGCAAGGAATCGATTTCAGGCCGCTTTGCCGATGCGCTGGCTTATCTTTATCTCTGTTCAGCAGTGTTGAAACGTTTTGAAGATGATGGGCGACCCAAATCAGATTTACCGTTGGTACACTGGAGCTGCCAGTTTTGCCTGTATCAGGTGCAACAGGCGCTTGACGGGGTAATTCGCAATTTTCCAGTGCGTCCGGTGGCATGGAAGATGCGGGCATGGGCGTTTCCTTTGGGCCGGCGCTTATCAATGCCTGCCGATACCCTGACGCATCAGGTCGCTGCGATGCTGCTGGAGCCATCGGCATCGCGTGATCGTTTAACGGCAGGTATTTATGCGCCAGATGATGAGAATGATGCAACCGGACGATTGAAACACGCCATGGTCATGACCATCAGAGCCGAGCCGATAGAACGCAAACTGCGCGACAAAGGAAAAAGCCACCGGCCTGATCAGGCTTATGGGGATTGGCTGGAAGCACTGCTGAGTGAGCAGGTATTAAATCGGGAAGAAGCCGATTTACTGCTAGAAACGCGATCAGCCGTCAGAGCGGCGATCATGGTTGATGACTTCCCTGCTGATGAGTGGGGCTGATTTAGTCAAAGTCAAAATCTTTTTCACCGCAGAGGACGCAAAGGGCGCAGAGGAAAGTCAAAGGCAAAGCTTGCAGAAAAGCTTTATGCAGCGACCAGATTTATTGACCGTATCTTTTTTAATGTGACAGCTTTGTGCCTTGAATATTTTGCTTTTCCTCTGTGGTGAATGCTTTTGACTTACTTTTCTGCGTTGCTGAATAACATCATAAACCGCCGCTGATTTTCCAGCCGGATGCTGTTTTGGTCAGGCTGATGCGCTCACGTTGATTTAACTGACGCCAAGTGTCATTGGCCTGCACGCGCAGAAAATAGCTCTGTTCGCATTCAGCGTGTTTATCGTCAAGCAGGCGAATGGTGCGATTATTGGATGTCATTTCGATTTTCTCAAATTGTTCGAACAACTGTCGCATTCTGTTGATGGCCTCGAATTCAGTTTGGTGCTTATATTCATAGCCGGGCACCAACAAATCCGAGTAAGCATGGATGTCATGGCGGCTGACGGCTGTATCGCGTGCATCCAGTACGGAGCGGATATCGGGCTTATCATAGTCGCCACAAGCAACGAGTGAAAATACACAAGCTAGTATGCAGATGAACGCTCGAAGGTGAACAGGGTGTCGAGCCTGATGAGGCATCAAAGATATCGTTTTGCTTTTGTACTCCACGAGCTATTGGGGTAATTATACCTGAGCAGGGTAGCTATTTGTCGGGCGTCTTTGCCCATGTCCATGTTGGCATAAGAAGCAGCGAGGTAATATAGTGATTCCTCAATGGACGGGGTAGTCTGGTACAAACGCACCACCTCCTGAAAACGGTTGGCAGCAGCCACGAAACGATCCCGGTCATAATAAAATTTTCCGATCGTCAGTTCATGTTTGGCCAGTGTGTTATACAGGGATTGCAAACGGCTTTGTCCATCTTTGGCGTAGGCGCTGTCCGGATGATCTTTGAGCAGTTTTTTGTACGCCTCAATAGCCAGCCGGTTCATAGTCGGATCTTTTTCAGCTGGTGAACGTTCTTTATAATAGCTCATCGCCAGCATGTATTGGGCATAGTCTACATTGGCATGGGTGGGATGGCGTTCAACAAACTTTTTACTCAGTGTTTCAGATAAAACAAATTCTGCATCTTTATAGGCCGCAAAAATTCGTAACAGTTCAGCCTGGGTTGCATATTTGCTGTAGGGGTAATTGGCGCTGAATTTTTCCAGATTCATGGCTACGAGGCCATAGCTTCCTTTGGCCATCAGATGTTTGGCCTCCTCATATTCTTTCTGGGCACCACTCTTGTATAAGTGATCATCGTGTTTGGAACAGCCGACGATGATAAGGGCAGTGAGAAAGAGCAGGATTAATTTGGACAGGTTCAGGTTCATGGCCGAAGCTTACGTGCTCGATGGGATGGCGACAACGGCAAGCTGACGCCCGGCTCGTTTACCATCGCGTCGGAAAGAAAAAAATCGCTCATGCTCGCATGCTGTACATGCCCTGTTTAACTCAATATGGCTTTCCCCCAGACCAGCTTCAAGCAGTTGCAAACGATTGATTTCAGCCAGATCGGCATGTATGCCGGATGCGTGGGCAATGCAGGCTGCCGCTCTGGCCGCACTGTTGGCCAGTGCAGTGGCAGTGTCGCTGCCAATGGCAAAGCAGCAGGGGCCGATGCAGGGGCCAAGCGCAGCGAGCAGGTTTTTGGGCTTTGCGCCATGTTCGAGCATGCTCTGAATTGCATGCTTCACAATGCCTGCCGCAGTGCCGCGCCAGCCGGCATGCACCGCAGCAGCGATGCCCGATTCCGGGTCAGCCAGCAGAATGGGCAAACAGTCGGCCACGCGCACGCAAACTGCAGTATCGGGCTGATCGGTCATTAATATATCGGCCTGCTGTTGATGCATCCGTCCTTCTCCATTGCACCATAACAGACTGGTTTCGTGTACCTGAATGGCTTGATGCGGAACGGGTAGTTGTGCTATTGATCCGATGAGGCGATGCATATTTTGTGTGATATGACTGTCGGCATCACCGAGACCTGCGCCGAAGTTTTGAGAATCAAACGGGGGTGGGCTGATGCCGCCGCTACGCAGGCTGAATATTCCGATCATGCCATGATTGGCTAGGAGCTGCGAACGGATATAGGCCGGGGTAAGCCTGTTAGCCATAATTCATGGTCAGCGCATCCGCCAGTTGCTGCAAATCAGCTGGCAGGGGGGCGTTAAAGGACATTGGCTCATGGCTGATTGGATGCTTAAATTCCAGCAATTGCGCATGCAATGCCTGGCGTTTGAGTGCTGCAATGGCAGTGCGACTGGGCTCGGGAATATCGGCAGGCGGGTTGTAGCTGCGGGCGTAAACCGGATCGCCGAGCACGGGCAGTTTCTCATGCGCCAGATGAACACGAATCTGATGGGTGCGCCCGGTATGCAATGTCAATCGCAGTTGGCTAAATAGCCCGAACAGCCGTTCAACACGCGCATCGGTAATGGCTTCTTTGCCCGCGCTGCTGACGGCCATTTTCTGCCGATGTTGGGGATGACGACCGACTGGTAGTTCAATGCGTTTGCTATGCCAGCGGGGCACGCCCCGGCACCAGGCGATGTATTGGCGATTCAGATCATGGCTGGCAAACATCTCACTGAGTCGGCGATGGGCCATTTCACTTTTTGCCACCACCAGACTACCGGAAGTATCTTTATCGAGCCGGTGCACAATACCGGGGCGCTCGGCGCCATTGATGCCAGGCAGGTCGGTGCAGTGGTGTAATAAAGCGTGTACCAGGGTGCCGCGATCATGACCATGCGCCGGATGCACGACCATGCCAGCCGCTTTATTGACCACAATCAGGTGTTCATCTTCAAACAGAATATCGAGTGCAATCGCTTCCGGTTGTAGCGCTAACGGTTCCGGTGCCGGTATATGTACATGATAGCTATCGTGTTCCCGGACGCGTAGCGAGGCCTGTTTTATTGTGTTTCCTGCCCGATTTTGAACATGGCCGCTTTTTAGCAGTTGCTGAATATGATTCCTGCTCAGGCCACTGAGCATGGTCAGCGCAGCATCGAGCCGAAGACCATCCTGAGTTTCAGTCATCGTGAAACTCAGGTGTTCATGGCCGTTGTTTTCGCTCACTCGCCTTTAGCGGCAGGGGCAGGTGTTGACGGGGCTGGAGCGCTAGCCGCCGGAGCTGGCTGAGCTTGAGCCGTTGATTGTGTGGCTGCTCCGTCTTTGGCAGCGGTCGGACGCCTGCGTCTGCGTCTGCGCCTGCGTTTCTTGGCCTCACCGGAAGCGGCTTCAGCATTATTGTTGTCGGTAGCGGCTTGTTGCTGCGCTTGCTGTTTTGGCTTGGCCTGTTTTTGTGGCGAGCCGTTTTTTTGCGTCTTCTCTTTTTCTACGGCGCTTTTTTCAGTTTTTTGGGCGGCTGGCGCAGCTTTTCGGTTTCTGTTGCCACCGCGTCGACGTCGATTGGGGCGGGCTTGCTGTTTCCTTGCCGTAGCTTTTTCCGTCTCTTCTTTTGCAACGGCTTCTTTGGCCAGCGCTTCTTTTTTCTTGGTGCCGGTCAGGAAACCAATCAGTGTTTTTAGAGCACCTTCTTTTTTCTCTTCCTTGACCACAGGTGTCGGTGGTGGGGTAGGAATGCCGACTACCGGCTTGACCGGTTTCAGCTTTTTGCCACTGCGCGGTGGTTTGATGCGTTTGCCGGTATCTTCCAGCACTTCAACACGTTGCTGATTATTTTCATGCCACTGACGCTCAATGCGATAATGGGGGATATCCAGCTCGGGGCGGATCTGCATGGTGATCTGTATTTCATAGGCTTCTTCAATGCGTGCAATATTGGCGCGTTTATTATTCATCAGGTATTCGCCGGTATCGGATGGCACTTGCACCACCAGTGTCGGCTTTTTACCTTTTTCAGCCCAGTCTTCCATGCGGGTGAGCATTTGTAGCGCCATCGAATCTACCGTGCGGATAAAGCCACGCCCCTGACAACGCGGGCAGGGTTCCGTGGTCGATTCGCGGATGGAAGGGTGCAATCGCTGGCGCGACATTTCCAACAGACCGAAACGGGAAATGCGGGCGAACTGAATGCGTGCCTTGTCTCGTTTGCATGCCTTGCGCAGCAAATCTTCTACCTTTTGCCCGTGTTTGCGATTGGCCATATCGATAAAGTCGATCACGATCAGGCCGCCGATATCGCGAATGCGTAATTGGCGCGCTACCTCTTCGGCAGCTTCGAGGTTGATAGCCAGTGCCGTATCATCAATATGTTTACCCTTGGTTGCGCGAGCAGAATTGACATCAATGGCTGTCAGCGCCTCGGTGGGATCCAGCACGATTGAACCGCCGGTAGGCAGCCTGACTTCACGGTCATGCACCTCTTCACACTGCGATTCGACGCCATAATGGCGGAATAACGGCTTCTTGCCGCGATACAGTTTAACCAGCTTTTCCTTGCCCGGCAGCACCGCATGCACAAAGGCCTTGGTGCGTGTGTACACCTCATGATTATCCACCCAGATTTCCTCAATATCATCGGAAAAATGATCGCGAATGGCGCGTGTGGCCAGATCGCCTTCGAGATAAATCAGGGCGGGTGAGGGGGTTGTTTCGCTGCTAATGCGGATTTCATCCCACAGGCGGCGCAGATACTGATAATCGCGTTGCAACGCTTCGAGCGTCTGATCCTTGCCGGCAGTGCGGATGATCAAACCCATATTATCTGGCACTTCGAGCTGTTTGAGGATTTCTTTCATTGAGCGCCGTTCATCATCGGAGAGCTTGCGTGAAATACCGCCGCGCGAGGTGTTCGGACTCAAAACCAGATAACGACCGGCCAGGGAGATATTGGTGGTCAGGGCTGCGCCCTTGTTGCCACGCTCTTCCTTAACGACCTGAACCAGCAATTCCTGCTTGGCCTGGAGCACATCCTGAATAGATATATTGCGTGGGTTGGCGCTCTTGTCGGCACCCTCTTTCCAGAAGTCGGGATGAATTTCTCCCAACGGCATAAAACCCTGACGGGCAGCGCCATATTCAACAAAGGCGGCCTGCAGGCTGCCTTCGACCTTGGTGATCTTGCCTCTGTAAATATTGCTTTTGGTCAGAGCTTTGTGCGCTGATTCGATATCGAGTTCGTGCAGATATCCGTCTTCAACAATGGCCACACGACTCTCTTCATCGTGTATCGCACTGATAAGCATGCGTTTTTTTGTAGTCACGCCATCTTTCCTTTGGGCGCTTGAGGGACCTGTCGATTACGTACGCAGCAACAAAACCATTGCAGTGAATAGTATAATCAAACCTGTGAACAGCCTGTTTGTTGTTTGTTTTCAACGATCATTCAAACAGTCACAACACACTTCCGGCGTTGTGATTATTTGGCTGTTCAGTGCTTATGCTGGCTGGCGCTGCCGTTTTACCGGGGCATCAGTTCAAGTCATCAAACGCAGTTTATTTATGCAGGCTCAACGTTAGAGGCATCTGCATAACAGGTTCGCGTCCATGCATGGTATCGGGATAAATGCTGTGCCTGCCATCTCGATGTACCCATGGGTACATCGGAGGCTGGGATTCCCGGCTACAAATCATTACCATTGCTTGTGCGTTGCATTGTTATGCGATGCAGGAAAACACGGAGCTCACTGCATATCGCAAGGACTCTATCCGGCAAAGGCGGTTTGGCAAGAAAATGCAGAATAACGGTATCTTAACCATTGATGAGAACGAAGACGGCAGCAGACTGGATCGTGCCCTGACCCGGCATCTGGGTGCCTCGCGCCGCAGCCTGATTGTGCGCCTGATTCGCAAGGGCAATGTGCGGGTGAATAAAAAACGCTGCAAACCGGAGTCGCGTGTGGCTTGTGGTGATCAGATATTTTTACCCATGAGCCTGAGAGAACCGGAGTCGCAAGAAGACAGTGCTGTTATTCCCGCTTCGCTGTTGAAGAAGGCAGCAGCGCTGCCTGTGCTGTACGAAGATGCCTGGCTGCTGCTGGTCAACAAGCCTGCAGGACTGGTTGTGCACGGTGGTTCTGGTCACGATGCCGGTCTGATTGAGGCCATGAAGGAATTACACCAACTGCCCGATTTGCGTCTGGCTCACAGGCTGGATCGGGATACCTCCGGGGTATTGCTGATGGCCAAAAATCTGGAATCGTTAAGGCAACTGAGCGAATCATTCCGTCAGCGCGATATGCAAAAAACATATTTTGCACTGGTTGCAGGTCTCCCCTTCGCCCATGCCGGGCGCATGATCTCAAAACTGGCCAAGGGCGTGGTTCGCGGTGGTGAGCGCATGGTTGTTGATTCAGACGATGGCAAGGAATCCATCACCGATTATCAAGTGATGTTCGAACTTGAGCAGGACGGATTCGACTATGCCATGCTCGCCCTGAATCCCTACAGTGGGCGCACCCACCAGCTACGAGTCCAGTTGCAGAACGAAGGTCATGCTATCCTTGGTGATGGCAAGTATGCCGACAAAGAAGAGTTGGCAATGTATAAATCCATCGGCGGCAAAGGGCTGATGCTGCATGCCTGGCGTTTACGCTTTCATCATCCGGTCACAGGTAAGTATCTCGAATTCACTGCCCCGTGGCCGGATAACTGGCAGCGATTACTGCCGGGCTGAATACGGCCAATGGTGAGTATGGCCCTGTGGCATAAATATTGCTCATTTCTCATGACTCGGTGTAAGCCGGCGATAGATGCAGCCAAGGAAACCATCACCCATGAAAATATCATTGCCGCTAAAATTCGCATTGGCTTCATTTGTTATTACCCTTTTCGGCGTGGTTGGCATGGCCTGGATGGCCTATCAGGAGTCAGATCAACTGTTGCAGCAGGAGGCTGTGCGCAACCTTTCCATGCAGGTGAGCCAGGAAGCCTCCTGGCTGGAATCGCAAGCGGCACTGATCAAAAGCGATGTAGCTTTTCTGGCCCAATCTGAATCAATCAAACTTATCTCCGGACAGTTTTCAAAGGATTTGCCTGCAACGCGTTACCTTGGCCAGCTTGAAATATTATTTTCTACCGTTCTGGTCGAGCGGGAAATGTATTATCAGGTGCGTTTGATCGTATTGCTGATAGCGGGCGTGAGCTGGTGCGCGTGGCACGCTTAACACGCGGCATTAGCATTGTAGACAAGAATAATTTAATGCAAAAAGGCAGGCGTGATTATTTTCAGGCAGCGATCAAGCTCAAACCGGGTGAGTTCCTGTTTTCCGACATCACCCTGAATCGGGAGCACGGCATCATTACCCAGCCGCCACAGCCGATGCTGCGTGTATCTACTGCCTTGTTTGATGATCGCGGCAAACGTTATGGTATTCTGCTGATCAATATTGATTTCAATGTGTTTGCCAGATCGGTGCATCAGCGACTGGACTATCATAATGGCGCGCAGAATTTTTTCATCACCAATGCGAAGGGCGAGTATCTGCTTCATCATGACCCGAACAAAGCCATGGCGTTTGAATACCAGCGCCATGATTCCCTGAATAAGGATTTTCAGATTAACAGGCGATTTTTGCAAAACAGCAGCAATCATTTCGATAGCAAAATCGATCAGTACCTGTTTGGCGATCAGGGGCTGTTATTGATGTTGGGCAATGTCCACTTTGACCGGGCTCACCCGGAACGTTTCCTGCATGTAGGGGGAACATTTTCACTGCATCAGCTGCGTCAGCAGTCGCTGGGTTTCCGTGACCGTATGTTATGGTGGACGCTGGTGTTGGCACTTTTACTGGGCCTGACGACTTATTATGTGGCCCGATATTTTACGCGCCCCATTCGGCATATCATTCAGGCTGCGGTCCAGATCAGTCAGGATCAAAAACATGTGACCATCCCGCCAGCCGGTCATGACGAAGTCGGGCTTTTGAGTGCGGCCTTGCAGCGCATGGTTGTGCATTTAAGGCAATCACGACAACAGGCTGAGTCGTTAAATGCGGAGCTGGAGGGCAAAGTCAATCAACGCACGGCTGAACTGGCCCGTTTGGCTGGAAAACTGGAGGCGCAAAACGCGGCGCTGGAGCAGGCCGTGCAGACGGCGGAGCAAGCTGCTGTGGCCAAGAGTCAGTTTCTGGCAACCATGAGCCATGAAATTCGCACTCCGCTCAACGGTATTCTGGGCATTACCGAACTGGTGCTGGCTGATAAAATGTATCCGGAGCAGCGCGGCCGCATGGAAATCATCCAGTCATCCGGTCAGGCTCTGCTGACGATACTCAACGATATTCTCGATTTCTCCAAGATTGAAGCTGGCCAGATGGAGATGAAACTGAGCCGTTTCAATCCCAATGAAATAATTGAGCATGTGACCAATCTGTTCGCCCGTCAGATCAATGCGGATGAGTCGAGGCTGGAGCTGATTGCCAGAGGCATCCCGAATCTGCCCCGTTTGTTGATTGGCGATTCGGATCGTCTGCATCAGGTGATGCTCAATTTGCTATCCAATGCGGCCAAGTTTACCGAGCAGGGCGATATCATCATTTCTGCCGATTTGTTGTCGGAAACCGAAACGACGGCGCGTGTGCGTTTTCAGATGGCTGATAGCGGGCGTGGCATTTCTGATGCGGATCAGCAATGCCTGTTTGAAGAATTCACCCAGGCCGATGGCACCGACACCCGCAAACACGGTGGCACCGGCCTTGGTCTGGCCATTGTAAAACGACTGGTGGCAATGATGGGCGGTGAGATTACGGTGGAAAGCGAGCTGGGCAAAGGCTCGCGTTTCTATTTCGATCTGGAGTTGGAAAAATCCGATGCGCTCGACGATGGACCACATTATTTCGCCGATAACTTTACCCAATGGCGCGCGCTGGCGGTGGATGATAATGCCAGCAACCGGGCCATGCTCGATGGCCTGCTCACAGCTTGGGGGGCTGATTGTGATATCTGTAGCAGTGCGCAAGATGCGCTGAAAATGTTGCACGACATGGTCGGGGCTGGTCAACCCTATGACCTGATTCTGATTGATAAGCAGATCGAGGGCATGGATGGCATGGCGCTGGCGCGGGTGATCAAGGAAACCCCGGAACTGGCCTCGCTGAAAGTGATTATGACCACCACGCTGGATATGCGATTTGATGCGGAACTGCGCGACACCTACGGGCTGGACGGCTTTATCCGCAAGCCGGTGTATGTGTATTCGCTGTTTGAGACGTTGCTCGATGTGATGGGCGTGCGCCAGCGCCGCTCGCGCCATGAGCCGGTTATCAGCCATGAGCAGCGTAGCGAACGCATTCTGCTGGCCGAAGATAATGCCGTGAACCGGCAGGTGGCGATGGGCATGCTCGAAAATCAGGGTTTTGTGCATGTTGATACGGCGCATGACGGGGTGCAGGCGCTACGCATGGTGGCGGAAAACCACTACGATTTAATCCTGATGGATGTGCAAATGCCTGAACTAGACGGCATTGACGCAACCCGTCAAATCCGGGAAATGGAAGGCTTGTTGGAGCAGGAAACCCATGTGCCAATCATCGCTCTGACCGCGCACGCGCTGGAGGAAGATGTGCAACGTACCCGCCAGGCGGGCATGGATGCGCATATGAATAAACCGCTGACCGGTGCGGCGCTACGAGAAATGCTGGCAGAGTGGTTGCCTAGCAGCGGTGAAGAAGCATCCGGGATCATAACCGCAACAGCGGTATCGACAGATGAAGATATTGCTTTGGTTGATAATCATGAGGCTGTTGTCAACGAGAGCGAACTGCGTCAGCTACGCACGGATATGGGCTTTGGCATCGGCATGATTATCGATACTTACCTGAGTGAACTGCCGGGGCAGATTGATACTATCAGGCAGGCTATTGAGGCCGGTGACGGCGACACGCTACGGCGCAACGGCCACAGCCTGAAAGGTGCCAGCCGTTCGGTGGCTGCTGCACCATTGGGCGAAATCTGTTTTCAGTTGGAACAACTGGGTCAGCAAGACAATTTCGAGGCCGCCAAAGCCTTGTTTGAAACGATTCGGTTGCCAAACATGCCGGCTCAAAAGCTGTCGGCGCAATTATGACAGGCATGGGTGATGACGGTGCGACTGGTCTGAAAAAGATGCGTGACGCCCGCGCCAGAACCATCGCGCAGGATAGGGAAAGCTCGGTGGTGTGGGGTATGCCCGGCGTAGCGGTGAAAATCGGCGCGGCACAAGAGCAGGTGAGTCTGAGTGATCTGGGGGCGCGCCTGCATCATTTGTCCAAGTAAGATCGGCGATATTGCACGGCAAAGCAAGATTGTGCTTGCGATTTTCTGACAGGTTTTTACCATCTCTGCTGTTTTTAGCTCGCACTATTTATGAATAATGTGGATTTGGAGGGGATGATGAACGTTTCAGAAGCGATTGCCGCAATCAGGGCAGGAACAAGTCTGGCGGGGAAAAATCTGGCCGGGCTGGATTTTTCGAATCAGGATTTAAGCGGTGCTGATTTTTCGGGTGCTGATCTGCGCGCCTGCAAATTTGATGGCGCCAACCTTTCCGCTGTCGATCTCAGAGATGCCCGACTTGATGGCGCTTCTCTGGTTAACACCAAGCAGGATGGGATTCGCATTGATTTGAAACGATTGCTGGCTCGCATCAGCAGCGGCTGGAGCCTGACGGGCGTGGATTTGTCCGGCATGGATTTGTCCGGTCAGGATCTGAGAAATGCAAAGCTTCGTTTCGCCAATCTCAAAGGCTGTAATCTACAGGGTACGGACTTTCGCGGTGCGATACTGAATGAATCCGACCTCTCCGAAGCCAACCTGCGCGATGCCGATTTTCGCGGTGCCAGCCTGAAACGCGCCAATATGACCCGCTCGGATCGCACCGGAGCGAAACTCCGCAAATGGTCGATGAAAAAAGTATTCATCACCGGAGCCACAGCTTACCGCTCCTGATTCTTTGATTTAGAAGCCATTCAAAAGCATTTCACCACAGAGTACACAGAGAGCACAGAGTAAAGTCAAAAGAGAAACCAGTCGTAAATGTTTTGCCTTTGCTTCTTATCTGCGTTCATCCGCGTTCATCTGTGGTTCCTGCTTTGACTTTATCCTCTGTGCCTTCTGAAAATCGCTCTTTGCTTGGGCGGATGCGCGGCGCTAGTGTGCGCGACCTTTTTCTAACATTTAGCCCGGAGGCATAAGCCATGCTAGCGCGTACATATTGTGGTGATTTTCGTAAATCACATCTCAGACAACAGGTTCGTCTCAATGGGTGGGTAGAAACCAACCGTGACCATGGCGGCGTCATCTTTCTCGATGTGCGTGACCGCTCCGGCGTTGTGCAGGTTGTAGCGCATCCAGATACGCCTGAAATGCATGCGCTGGCCCATTCCATGCGGCAGCAGAATGTGATTGAAGTGATTGGCGAAGTGATTCCCCGCGATGCCAACGCGACGAATCCGAAGTTGGCGACAGGCGAAATCGAAGTGAAAATTTCCAGCCTGACGCTATTAAATAGAGCTGAAACGCCGCCGTTTGCTATCGAAGACGATTGCAATACGGGCGAGCAGCATCGTTTGGAATATCGTTATCTGGATTTGCGCCGCCCCTGCATGCAGAAGAATCTGATGCTGCGCCATAAAGTAACGCACGCGGCGCGTAACTATCTGGATACACAAAATTTTCTCGATGTCGAAACACCTATTCTGAACAAATCCACGCCGGAAGGCGCGCGTGATTATCTGGTGCCATCACGCATTTATCCCGGTTCCTTTTATGCCTTGCCGCAGAGCCCGCAGCTGTTTAAGCAGTTGTTGATGGTGGCTGGCGTGGATCGTTATTATCAGATTGCCCGTTGTTTCCGTGATGAAGATTTGCGCGCTGATCGCCAACCTGAATTCACCCAGGTCGATCTGGAAATGTCTTTTGTCACGCAAGACGAAATCATGGCCGTGGCCGAAGGCTTGATCGGTTCGATGTTTGCCGCTGGCATGGATGCGCAGATTCAGGCGACATTTCCGCGCATTACCTATGCCGAAGCGATGAATAAATATGGTTTAGACCGCCCCGATGTGCGTTTCGGGCTGGAGCATATTGATGTAACCGATTTAATGAAATCGGTTGATTTCAAGGTGTTCAGCGGCCCGGCCAACAATGGTGGTTTAGTGAAGGTTATCCGTGTACCGGGCGGCAATAGCCTGTTGAGCCGCAAGAAGATTGATAACTACACCAAGTTTGTATCGATTTATGGTGCCAGGGGTCTGGCTTATATCAAGGTCAACGATAAGGATGATATTCCGGGTGGCTTGCAGTCGCCGATTGTGAAGAATCTGTCTGAAGATGTGTTAAAGGCATTGCTCGAACGTACGGGGGCGGGAAATGGCGATTTGCTGTTCTTCGGCGCTGATACCAAAGAGGTGGTGAATAATGCTCTGGGTTATTTGCGGGTCGAACTCGGCAAGGATCTGGGTCTGTTTGATATCAAATCCAATCAATTTGTATGGGTGGTTGATTTCCCGATGTTTGAATGGGATGCTGAAAATAAACGTCCGCAAGCGCTACATCATCCGTTTACCGCGCCATACCCTGAAGATGTCGACAAGCTGGAAACCGCGCCGCTGGAAATGCGTTCGCAGGCTTACGATCTGGTCTGGAACGGCACGGAAATCGGCGGTGGCTCGATTCGTATTCATGATACGGATGTGCAATCGCGCGTACTCAAAGCGCTCAATATTTCCGATGAAGAAGCCAATGACAAATTCGGTTTCCTGCTCAACGCCCTGAAATACGGCGCGCCGCCGCATGGTGGCTTAGCTTTTGGTCTGGATCGCGTACTCAGTCTGATGGTGGATGCCGAATCGATTCGTGATGTCATCGCCTTCCCGAAAACCCAACGCGCCGCCGATCCGATGTCCGAAGCGCCCGGTGAAGTGGCCGATGCACAATGGAAAGAACTGGGCTTACGCAAACGCCGGATGCTTCAGAATAACGATTGAAAATATAATAAACGGAAAGCTTAAGAGCATTTACCGCAGAGTACGCAGAGTTGCACAGAGTTAAATCAAACCATAAGTAATTATTTTGATTTGCCTCTTTTCTGCGTTCATCTGTAGCCAAGGGAACTTCTCTGTCGGCGTGCCATAGACATTTACTACAGTCGTCATTCACCTTCAGTTTCATGCCTTTGACTTACTCTGTGTAACTCTGCGTACTTTGCGGTGAAAATATTTTGACTTTGATTGAATGTATTGAATGCAAACCGCATTGACATCGCAGATGAAAGATAAGAAGATGCCTTCTGTGAAACGGTTTTTATTTTTTCTGCTGCTGATGCTGGCATCCTGTGCGTTGAAACCGCCTGTGCAGGAAATGTCCGATGCGCGTTCTGCCATCAAGATGGCGCAAGACCTGCCTGCTCAACAAAGTTCTGCCCAGCAAAGCAAGGCGGAGACTTATCTTAAAAGCGCAGAAACAGCGCTCGATGAAGCAGCCGCAGCGATTGACAATGAACATTATGATCGGGCCCGCACCAAGGCGCTCGAAGCCAAGCGAAATGCGCAGGAAGCTGCCCGCATCAAACAACGTAAACATCTGTAATCATTCAACGAATACATTCCATAACGAGGTGAATCATGGCATTTGAAAAAATTCGCGTGCCGGAAAACGGCGATAAAATTAGCATGGGCGAAGATGGTAAACTACAGGTTTCCGATCATCCGATTGTCACCTTTATCGAAGGCGATGGCATTGGCCCGGATATCTGGAAGGCGACACGGGCCATGCTCGATGCCGCTGTTGAAAAAGCATACGACGGTAAGCGCAGCATTTCATGGATGGAAGTGTTTGCCGGAGAAAAAGCCTGGAATCTGTACGGACAGGGTGATGACGCCTGGTTGCCGCAGGAATCGCTTGAAGCTATGCGTGAATATATGGTGGGTCTTAAGGGGCCGCTGACCACGCCCATTGGCGGTGGCATGGGCTCGCTGAATGTGGCCATTCGTCAGACGCTGGATTTGTATGTATGCCTGCGTCCTGTGAAGCATTTCACGGGCGTACCTTCGCCGGTTAAACGCCCTGAGCTGGTTGATATGGCGATTTTCCGTGAAAATACCGAAGACATCTATGCCGGTATCGAATGGCCTGAAGGCAGTGATGAAGTTAAAAAAGTGATCGATTTCCTGCAAA
Source organism: uncultured Zetaproteobacteria bacterium (assembly GCA_964504835.1). Taxonomy (GTDB): domain Bacteria; phylum Pseudomonadota; class Zetaproteobacteria; order Mariprofundales; family Mariprofundaceae; genus Mariprofundus. The sequence goes on along the minus strand of CAZDFL010000016.1, from coordinate 2,407 downwards.
ATGAAATGGGCGTCACCAAAATTCGCTTTCCTGATTCTTCCGGTATCGGCATTAAACCGGTATCGCGTGAAGGCACCCAGCGTCTGGTGCGTGCGGCTATTCAATACGCCATCGATAATGATCTGACTTCGGTGACGCTGGTGCATAAAGGTAATATCATGAAATACACCGAGGGCGGTTTCCGCAATTGGGGTTATGAAGTGGCGCAGAGCGAATTCGATGCTGAAGTGATTGGCGATGGCCCGTGGTGCAGATTGCCGAACGGTATTGTGATTAAGGATGCCATTGCCGATATCGCCTTGCAGCAGGTGCTGACACGCCCGACTGAATTCGATGTGATTGCCACCTTGAACCTGAATGGCGATTATTTATCTGATGCGCTGGCGGCGCAGGTTGGCGGCATCGGCATCGCGCCGGGTGCGAACATCAATTACACCACCGGCCATGCCATCTTTGAAGCTACCCACGGCACTGCACCGAAATATGCCGGCAAGAATATGGTCAATCCTTCATCGATGACCTTATCCGGCGAAATGATGCTGCGTTATATGGGCTGGGGCGAAGCGGCTGATCTGATTGTCAAAGGCATCAATGCGGCTATTGCGGCCAAGACGGTGACCTATGATTTCCATCGTCAGATGAAAGATGCAACCAAATTATCCACCTCCGAATTTGGTGATGCGGTGATTTCGCATATGGATATTAAACAGGAACAGGCGGATTCGGCAGCCGATCAATACGATGAACTGGCGGCACGATTCCGGGAATTGTTTGAGTCTGGTGCGGAAAAGAGCGCTGAATATGTCGGCATAGCCATGGAAAAAGCACGCGAACAATTGACCGCAGCAGGTGCTTTTTCGGAAGAGCAAGGCAAAAACCTGAAGAAGTTTCTGGAACGGGATTTATCCCAGATGGCTGACTCCATGCGCGATGAAGCCAGGGAAAAGCTGAACCCGTCACGCGTTAGTGCCGGAGCGATGGCATCGCTATCGAGTTTGTTGAATATGGCTGGCAGCGCCTTGTCTTCAGCAGCAGAGAAAACCCGGCAGAGCATTTCCTGCCGATCAGGTGAAATTACCAGTGCCGGCACATTAACCTGTACGGCTTGTGAGCATGAGTTGCACTTCAAAAAAACCGGGCGTGTACCACCGTGTCCGAATTGTCATGCTACCAAATTTCGCAAAAGTTATTAACTAACAAAAAAAAGGCCGGATCATCGATCCGGCCTTTTTTTGTTATGTCAGAATCGGAAAAATGCTTCTGCAAAGGGGCCTTGAAATGTTACGTCCGCCAGCAGACCATTGGTATCGAGTTTTACCTTCAGATAGCGATAACCTGCGTTGATGCCTAATGTCGGTAGCGGGGAGAATTCAACCTGCGCACTGGCATCGGTGAAGAAATTACCGGCATAGCCCAGATAACCAAATCGGCCTGACACGCCAATAAAATCAGCCAGTGCGACACGGCCGCGCAAACCTGCTGTCGGAATGGCGATGGTGGTGTTCTTTGATGTGGTGATGCCGGAACCGGTCACTTTTGTCTTGGCATTGAATATTTTGACCGATGTTTCGACACCCAGTTGAAAGCGCGAAGGCAGATCATCCATATTGACGATAAAATAAGTGTAGCTTAAATCAAACAGGTCGGCCTTGAATTCGCTGCTGGCTGTTGTGCCTGCCACAAAGGTATTACCGTTATAGTTGATGGTTCGGTTTAATACACCCTGACCTTTGAAGCTCATCGGTGTAAAACCGAATGAGACCAGAGAATCGCCCAGATAGATGTCGATTTCGCCAATTGGTTGGGTGCTGTTGTCAACATTGAGGTCTTTCTCAAGATCGATGCGGGTGCCGATATTATTGACCGTCGCGCCAAATGTGCCCGAGGGCGACAACAGCATAAAGCCTGCCTTGATGGCGATGGTTTCATCAGCCTGAGCGATGGGGGCAAAGCCCAGCAAAAGCGCCGCAGTCGCGGCGATATAAGTCAGTTTCATCGATTACTCCAATAAGTATTGAGATGTCGAAAAGTTAGTTGGCGATGCCTGCTGGAAATGCGATATGGCTCACATGTAACTTCGACGCTGCAAAGCTATCAGAAAAGGTTACGATTCGCCTATGTTCTTGGGTGTGGATACGGGTGGCACGTTTACCGATTTTGTTTATTCCGGGGCAAGTGCGCTGCGCTTTCACAAGGTATTATCAACACCGGATGATCCGTCACGCGCTATCGAACAGGGCATTCGTGAACTCGGCCTTAATTCCGGCCTACTGCATCTGGTGCACGGATCGACAGTAGCGACCAATGCGATTCTGGAACGCAAAGGTGTGCGCACCCTGTTTGTAACCCATGGCGGACTGGAAGATTTACTCAGCATTGGCCGCCAGACGCGTCCTGAGCTGTACCA
>CAZDFL010000015.1:2971-18426 GCA_964504835.1 uncultured Zetaproteobacteria bacterium | reverse complement strand
CTTAAAGAACAGCTTCCGGCATCACGTTTCGATGCCTGGATCGGTGCGTTATCAGCCCAATGTCATGGTCATGAGTTGATCATCAAGGTGCCCAGCCGTTTTTTTCTTGATGGACTCAAATCCAGTTATGGACAAATGATTCAAACCCTGGCCCAACAGATTTCAGGTGCTGATATTATTATTGCTTATGATATTGATCCCACATTGTCTTTTACACCTATTAACGATGCGCCTGAGCAACATAAGCCATCGGCAGCATCCATACAGGTCGATGGCTATATTGATCCTCGTTTTACCTTTGATAATTTCGTGGTCGGGTCCGGTAATGAATTTTGCCATGCCGCCTGCCGGGCGGTAGCCGACAAACCGGGAGAAATTTACAACCCGCTATATCTTTACGGTGGTGTTGGCCTCGGTAAAACGCATCTCATTAACGCCGTCGCCAATGCCTTGATTCATCGCAATCATTATCGCATTGCCTATCGCACGGGTGAACGTTTTACCAATGAATTGATTCAGGCCATTCGCAACGGTTCCACCGCTCAGTTCAGGAACCAGTATCGTCAGGTTGATGTACTGATTATCGATGATATCCAGTTTATTGCCGGTAAAGATCGTACCCAGGAAGAGTTTTTTCATACCTTTAATGCCCTGTATGAAATTAAAAAACAGATTATACTCACCTCAGACAGAAGCCCGCGCGAATTGACCAATTTGATGGAACGATTGCGCTCCCGTTTCAACTGGGGTCTTGTGGCAGATATTCAGGCACCTGATCTGGAAACCAGGCTGGCCATCCTGTGTAGTAAAGCGGAGCTCGCCGGTGTCTCACTCGATGATAATGTCGCCCACCTGCTGGCATCTCGCATCACCAACAATGTACGTGAACTCGAAGGCGCCCTGACGCGATTGACTGCCCATGCCACATTGACCGGTCGCACCATCAATATTGATTTTGCCCGCCACGTATTACGCGATTTACTGCATGAAGAAGTGCGTGCTATTTCCATTGATGATATCAAAAAGAAGGTCGCCTCCTATTTTAATATCAATATTCGGGAAATGACGTCCAGCAAACGTAGTAAAAATGTTGCATATCCGCGTCAGGTGGCCATGTATGCAACCAAACAGCTCACGACCCAGTCGTTACCTGAAATCGGTAGTCAGTTTGGTGGACGGGATCACACCACGGTGCTGTATGCGGTTCGAAAAATAAAAAAGATGCGCGATGAATCGGATGATTTTGATGAGGAAATGGGTAGAATTATTGCCCTGCTGAAACAGTAATTTATTGGCATGATATCATGTGTATAACCGGCCTGATGATCTGTGGATGATTTGAGTATAAAGTGCCGAAATGATACGTTTGGACACCATGATAATGAATTATACACAAGTGATACACAGGGTGTAATTATCTTTATTCACCGTGCTGGAACCATGTAAGATGATAGAATATAATGAAAATAACGGGTTATGCACACTATCCACAGCCCCTATGATGATGACTATATTTTTTAATTAAAGAGAAAAGAGGAAGTAAGTATGAACATAACATTGTCCAGAGCGTCCTTGTTACAGGCCATTCAACGCTGTCAGAGCATTGTTGAAAAGCGTCATACCATTCCCATTCTTGCCAATGTTTTATTGCAGGCAGAAGATAATATGCTGATGATCACAGCTACTGATCTGGAAGTGGGTTTACGCAGCCGGGCTGAAGCGCTGGTCGAACAATCAGGTTCAATCACTGTGTCGGCTGTAAAATTATTTAATATCATCAAAGAGCTCGATGCCGATCAGGATGTGAATATGGAGTCCGGAGATGGTTTCGTTTCCATTCGCAGTGGTCGCTCCCGATTTCGGGTGGCCTCGTTATCTGCTGATGAATATCCTGGTTTAACGGAAGAAACGAGCGAAACATCCATTACTGTTTCCGGTGCAACGCTGGCTGATATGATTGCTGCGACGAGTTTTGCCATGTCCACCGATGAAACACGCAAGTATTTAACCGGGACTCTGTTTGAAGTGGATGAAGAACAAATGTTGCGCCTGGTGACGACCGACGGCCATCGCCTGGCCTTGTCAGAAGTACGATTGCAACAGAGTACAGCAGCCAGAAAATGTATCGTACCGAGAAAAGCGGTGATGGAAATTCGTAAATTGAGTGAAGAATGTGACGAACAGATTGAACTGTTTCTGGGGGAGCGCCAGATTCGCATCACCTCCGGCTCCAATATTCTGACCTCCAAACTCATTGATGCCCGTTTCCCTGTTTATCAGGATGTGATTCCAACCAGTCATTCAGCCCGAGTGATTATTGCCCGTAGCGAATTCGATCAGGTGTTGCGGCGTTCGATGATTGTCGCCAATGAATTTACCCATGATATCCGGCTTATTTTTAGCGAGCAGGGGGTGGATATATCGGCGCATAATACCGAGCAGGAAGAAGCCGAAGAGCATATTGAGGCGGATTATGATGGTCAGGAAACTGCCATCGGTTTTAATGGTCGATACCTGAGAGACACGCTCGGCGCGATTCGAACAGCTGCCGTGCGCATCGAGTTGAAAGATGAATTATCGCCCGTGCTGATTAGCGGCGAAGATGATGTGCAGTCCAGGCATGTGATTATGCCGATGCGGATTTAATCATTTCGCGGTGATTTATCCATGGCGCAGGTTTATCCTGCAGTGATTGTATCAACGTCTGATTTTCAACTGGCCACACCGTTAATGATTGAGCAGGTGAAAGTCAGGCATTTGCGCTGCCATGCAGATTTGGTCTGGACTATTTCAGCGGGCTTAAATCTACTGACCGGGGCGAACGGCAGTGGCAAAACCAGTTTACTGGAATCGGTATATCTGATGGCGCATGGACGCTCTTTTCGCCAGTCACGCAGCCCGTTTCTGGTTCAGCATGGGCAGACAAGTTTCATGATTCAGGGTCAGTGGAAACGCTTTGGCCCGATGCATTTGACCGTGGCTGGCAGAAAGGGAAAAACATCCGTGCGTTTACAAGGTCGTGATATTCAACGACGCAAGGATGTGAGTGAAAGTTTCCCGGTATTGGTGGAAGCGCCTCAGGGAAGAAAAATTGTCGATGGCGCACCAGGGGAGCGCAGACGCTGGCTCGATGCGCTGATGATGACCTGTTTTCAGTCAACCCGTTTACATTATGATCGTTATTTACGCGCCGTGATGCAACGTGGCCGATTGCTCAGACGCCATGTAATGTCCTCCGGCGAACTCGATGCCTGGGAACAACAGATCGTTCAACATGGTTTACAGATTGTCAGTGCACGCCAGCAGGTCATGGCGGAACTGAATGAACTGCTGCTCGATGAGCAGGCGCTAACTGAGGATAGTGTGTCCCTGTCAGTGACTATGCCAGATTATTCGGAATCAGTCTGGCTGGAGCGTTTGAAACACAAACGCAGTGATGATGCCAGGGTTGGCAGCCTGCGATACGGGCCGCATGTGGATGGGATCGACATTAGTTTTCAGGAACGTGAAATTCGCAGTGCGGGTTCCCGTGGACAGCAAAAGCTGGCGGCGATAGCCTTGAAGATGGCAGAATGCGCACTTTGGAGCAGATACCGTCGTTTAATTCCGGTGATATTGCTGGATGATTGTCTGGAAGCACTGGATCGGCAACGGCAACGGCGATTGTTTGAACGATTAGAACAGAGCCCGGCCCAGATTTTGATGACAGCGCCCGATGGTGTGGATATTGCTCCCGAACTGGATATCCATATACAGATATTAACCGGGCATGGCCTGTGTGATTATCATATGAGCTCGCAGTTGATAGCCGTTAACGATGCATCAAGCAATGAAACAACCATGGAGGAAGCAGCATGAGCGCTTCTCAGCAAGAGCAGGAATATAACGCCGACAGTATCAAGGTGCTGCGCGGACTCGATGCCGTACGCAAACGCCCCGGCATGTATATCGGCGATACCGATGACGGCACCGGATTGCATCATATGGTATTCGAGGTGGTCGATAACGCCATTGATGAGGCGCTGGCAGGGCACTGTGATAAAATTGAAGTCATTGTGCACTCCGATGATTCGGTGACGGTGCGCGATAACGGGCGCGGTATTCCGGTCGGCATGCATTCCGAGGAGAATTGTTCGGCTGCCGAAGTGATTATGACGGTGCTGCATGCCGGCGGTAAATTCGATGATAACTCGTATAAAGTGTCCGGTGGTTTGCACGGTGTGGGTGTGTCTGTGGTCAATGCCCTGTCCGAATCGCTGGAACTGGTCATTCGCCGCGAAGGCAAAGTACATTATCAGAAATATCAAATGGGCGATCCGGTTGCGCCGCTGAAGGTGATTGGCGAAGCCAAGGGTACGGGCACGGAAGTCCGTTTTCTGCCCAGTCTGGATATTTTTTCACATCGTAATATGTCGTTCGATATTCTGGCAGCGCGTTTGCGTGAGCTGTCATTTCTGAATTCCGGCGTACATATCGAAGTGATTGATGAACGCACAGATAATAAAGTGGTGTTTGAATATGAGGGCGGCATTTCCGCTTTCGTTAAACATCTCAATCGCACCCGTACGCCATTGCATGCGCAATGCGTGGATATGCACGGAGAGCGTAATGATGTGACGGTTGAACTGTCCATGCAGTGGACTGATTCGTATCAGGAGCATATTTTCTGTTTCACCAACAATATTCCGCAAAAGGATGGCGGTTCACATCTGGCCGGGCTGCGCGGCGCTTTAACACGCACCGTCAATAATTATGCCAATGCCAATGGCCTGACCAAAAAGTTAAAAGTCAGTTTAACGGGTGAAGATTGTCGTGAAGGTTTGACGGCGGTGTTGTCGGTCAAAGTGCCTGATCCGAAATTCTCATCCCAGACCAAGGAAAAACTGGTTTCTTCCGAAGTGCGTCCGATTGTCGAAAGTATTGTGAATGAAAAGCTGGCTGAATGGTTTGAAGAGAATCCGAAAGAAGCCAAACGCATTGTCGGTAAGGTCGCTGAAGCATCGATGGCGCGTGAAGCGGCTCGCAAAGCACGCGATTTAACGCGTCGCAAAGGTGCGCTCGATATTTCTTCCCTGCCCGGAAAGTTAGCCGATTGTCAGGAAAAAGATCCGGCTCTGTCCGAAATCTACCTGGTGGAGGGAGATTCGGCTGGCGGTTCAGCCAAGCAGGGTCGTGACCGTAAGGCGCAGGCGATTTTACCGCTCAAGGGTAAAATTCTGAACGTGGAAAAAGCCCGCTTTGATAAAATGTTATCGAGCCAGGAAATCGGCACCATGATTACCGCCCTTGGCACTGGTATTGGCAAGGATGATTTCGATATTTCCAAGCTGCGCTACCATAAAATAGTCATTATGACCGATGCTGATGTGGATGGTTCGCACATCCTGACTCTGCTGCTCACCTTCTTCTATCGCCAGATGCCGGAAGTGATCGAGCGCGGTCATTTATACATTGCCCAGCCGCCATTATACCGCGTGGCTCGGGGTAAAAAATCCCGTTATATCGCCAATGATGATGAGTTGTTCGAATTCCTGCTGGAGCATGGCAGCGATGGTAAAGAGTTTTTCAGCAGCAAGACTGCCAAAGCGATGGGCGGCGAACGGCTACTGACGTCGATTCGTACCATCCATCGTCTACAACGTTTGCAGATGCGTTTATCGCAGCGCATTGATGCGACGGTGCTGAAGTTTCTGATTGAGTCCGGCAAGACAACCATCAAGATGATGCGTCATCGTGATAAACTCGAAGAGCGCATGGATGCACTCGACTGGGCCTTTAAACAGGCTACGCGCGAAGATGAAACGCTGAATTGGAAAATCATGGAAGATGAAGAGGATGGCAGTTTCTGGGTGCAGTTCCAGCGCCGCGACCATGGCCGCGTGATGATTTCACGGCTCGATAAGGATCTGGTTAGCACGGCTGAATTCGCCGAAGCGCAGAAGTTGTGCGCCTCGATGCAGAATCTGGTCGATGATGGTGCGCATCTGACACACGGCGACAATGTTTTTCCGATCATGCATTTTAATGAACTGGCCAGCCAGATTGAAGCCTCAGGCCGCAAGGGATTAAGTATTCAGCGCTACAAAGGGTTGGGCGAAATGGATCCTGAACAATTGTGGGAAACCACCATGGATCCGAATGTGCGCACGTTCCTGCGTGTGACACTCGAAGATGTGGTCAATGCCGATGAAACATTCTCGACCCTGATGGGTGATGCAGTGGAACCGCGCCGTAAATTTATTCAGGATAACGCCCTGAAAGTACGCAATCTCGACGTTTAACGTCAAAAAAACTCACCGCAGAGGACGCAAAGGACGCAAAGGAAAACCTAATCATTATTTATGTATTTCTTTTGTAACTACTGTGTCATCTGGGGTCAGGACCCGGAATTTGTTAAGGAGCGACCGTGAGCGATAAGCAAACACTGACCTATGCCGATGCAGGCGTGAATATTGATGCTGGCAACGCTTTTATTGGACGGATCAAAGAAGCGGTTGCATCTACGACCCGTCCGGAAGTGATTGGCGGACTGGGAGGCTTTGGTGCGCTGTTCAAGGCGGATTTTTCAGCCATGCAAGAGCCAGTGCTGGTTTCCTCCACCGATGGCGTTGGCACCAAATTGCTATTGCTTCAAAAGCATGGGCGTCCGCATGTGGCCGGTATTGATGCGGTAGCCATGTGTGTCAATGATATGGCAGCTCAGGCAGCCGAACCTTTGTTCTTTCTCGATTATCTGGCCAGCGGCAAACTGGATGAAGCCACGCTGGCAGGCGTGGTTGAAGGCATTGCTGAAGCCTGTCGTATTTGTGAATGCTCGTTGATCGGCGGTGAAACAGCAGAAATGCCGGGCATGTACGCACCAGGTCATTACGATATCGGTGGTTTTTCGGTCGGCGTTGTGGATCGGCCCAAGGTGATTGACGGATCCACCATTGCCGATGGCGATGTGATGCTGGGCATTGCCTCCAGCGGCCCCCACTCCAATGGTTTCTCCCTGATCCGTAAACTGATTGAAGTCGGCGCTGCCGATATTGAAAACGATATCCTCAGCGATGGTTCCAAAGCCGTGGATGCTGTGTTGGCTCCTACCCGTTTATATGTACCGGCAGTTAAAGCCATGCTCAAGGGCGGCGTCAATGTGCACGGCTATTCGCACATCACCGGCGGCGGTATGTTCGATAATATAGAACGCATTTTGCCGGCTGGATTAGCAGCGACTGTGGATATTTCATCCTGGCCGGTGTCGCCGGTATTCGAATATCTTCTGAGCTTCGCCAATGTGGCGCGCGACGAAAGTTATCGCACCTTCAATATGGGCATCGGCTTTGTCGCCATTCTGTCGGAATCCGAAGCAAGCAAAGCAGAAGCAGTGCTCAAGGAAGTCGGCGAAACAACATATCGGATTGGCCGTATTCACAAAAAAGATGGTGAAGTAGTCACCCTGGTCTAGGATTTATTAAGAATAGACTATGGCATTTGCTTGTCGCTTTGGCTTTTGATGCTTGCATCTTGAACACTCCTTCTATCCAATACAGCCTCTTTATTGAGCAAAAGCTTGATCATGAATCGGAGGATTATTTCTGGTGCAGCACTCTTCTACATATCGCATGCGGGTGAAAGAGAATATCCGCATTACTGCGCCCGATTGCCGGGACACAGTGGTGAAGCTGACGCTGGAGCCGGTCAACAGGCCGCTGTCTTCATTTTTGCCCGGCCAGTTTGTGTTGATTGGTTTGCCTGGCCTGGATGATCCTGCACCCGGTTATTTCGCCATCGCCTCGACACCTGATGAACCGCAGGTATTCGAGTTTTTCATTAAGGATGCTGGCCCGTTGTCATCTTATTTATGTAATATCGACGTGGGTGCGCTGCTGGAAATCGAAGGGCCGATGGGTAAAGGCTTTGATCTGACAGCATTCAAGGGGAACGATGTCTATCTGATTGGCGTTGGTACCGGTATTGCGCCGCTGCATAGTGTTTGTCTCAATATTGTTCAGAACCGAAAAGACTACGGCAGGGTGATTATTTATGCCGGATTCCTGACCGAGATGCACCAGTTACTAACCGATGAACTCGATGAGTTGGCCAAGCATGATATTGAAGTGTCTATATCGCTGGCTATCGGGCACGACAGCTGGGATGGCCCGATCGGTTATGTGCAGCATGCGCTGGAAGCCGATGGGCTGGATGGTACCCATGCCGTCGCCTGTCTGGCGGGCATGAGCGCTATGGTGGACGCCTGTACGGAAACATTGCAGAATCTCGGATTTGATGACAAACGCATTCTGCTCAACCATTGATTCCGTGGCTCTCGATAATGCAGCTACCACGTCCCGTTCTATTGATGATTCCATCCCTGAAGATTTACAACTACCACTTATTGCGCTCGATATCGGCATGAAACGTATCGGCGTAGCCGTCTGTGATCGTCTGGCATACTCCTGCCGTGGCGTCACCTGCTTGCATCGTCGCGACCGGGGCTGGCCGGGCCAGTTGCAAAAACTGATCCGTGAATATGGCTCCAGAGGCATTGTGGCCGGACTGCCCAAAAATATGGATGGCAGCGAAGGCGTGCAGGCAGCAGATGCACGCAAGGCTGTGTGCGAGCTTAAGGCCGCATGTGCTTTACCTGTGGTTTTTCAGGATGAACGCTTATCCACATGGACAGCCAAAGAACGTCTTTTTGCGCAGGGTCTGAACGAAAAGAAGGTAAAAGCGAAGCTGGATCAAACCGCAGCAGCGGTGATTCTCGAAGACTTCCTGTCGACCCATCCGGAGTTGAAAGCATGAGCAACACACTATTTGAATATGATGCAGTGGAGCAGGCGCTGGATTCGATGGGTGCTACCATCATCGCCGCGACAACTGAGTCGGAAATTTATCTGGTCGGCATCCAGCGCGGCGGCGCCAAAGTGGCGGATGCCATCGAGCACCGGCTGGCTCAGGCAGACTATCATATTTTTCGCGGCAATCTGGATATCAGCTTTTACCGTGATGATCTTGATACCATTGGCCCCAATCCCGAAATCCATCCCAGCGAACTACCCTTCGATATCAGTGGCAAACACATCTGGTTGGTCGATGATGTCCTGTTCACCGGACGCACGATTCGCGCCGCCATGGATGAACTGTTCGATTACGGGCGTCCGGCTTCGATTCGGCTGGCTGTGCTGGTCGATCGTGGTGGTCGGCAGCTGCCGATTCGCGCCGATTGCACCGGTCTGGAACATATTGCGCCGCCCGATTGCACGGTTGATCTGGTGGTTGGCGAGAGATGGCATATTGAACAGAGGCGGGTGAAATGATGCAACCTTTACACCACCTGTTCGGCATTGCAGGGCTGGACAGCGAACAGATTGAATACCTGCTGAATCTTGGCGAATCATTTATCGATATCAATCGCCGCCCCTTGAAAAAAGCGCCAACGCTGCGCGGCAAGACCATCATCAACCTGTTCTTCGAAAATTCCACCCGCACCCGCACCAGTTTTGAGTTGGCAGGGAAACGCTTATCGGCCGATGTGATCAATATCTCCGCCTCCACCAGCGCCACCAAAAAAGGTGAATCGCTGCTCGATACCGGCCAGACGCTGGCGGCGATGCAGCCCCATGTGCTGGTGATCCGTCATGGCGTGTCCGGTGCTTGCGAATTTCTGGCAGATTATCTGGATAACACCTCGATTGTGAATGCAGGCGATGGCTCGCATGAACACCCGACCCAGATTCTGACCGATTTACTGACCCTGCGCTGTGCAGGCGGTTATATCGGCAAGACCATGACCATCGTCGGCGATATCGCCCATTCCCGCGTGGCGCGCTCGCATTTGCTGGCCGCCAAACTGATGGGATATACCGTTCGGCTGGTCGCCCCCAAAACGCTCTTGCCAGCCGAGGTGGAACGTTATGGTTGCGAGGTATTTCATGAGTTCGATGAAGCTATTCCGGGCTCGGATATTCTGTACATGCTGCGCGTGCAGACCGAGCGTTTGACCGATAACTGCTGTTTCCCGTCCATTCGCGAATACCACGAAGCCTACGGTTTGAATCGAAAACGTTTAAATGCAGCCGCCGAAGGTTGCCTGGTGATGCATCCGGGGCCAATGAATCGCGGTGTGGAAATTGCTACCGATGTGGCCGATTCAGCCCGCGCCCTGATTCTCGATCAGGTCGAACATGGCGTGGCGATTCGCATGGCAGTGCTGACAGCGTTGTGCGGCGGTCAGCAGCATTTGGGCCGACCCGGACGTAGCAAACAGATGGTTATGGAAGCCATGCACGGACAGGGGAGCTTGCTATGAGTAAGACTGATCTGCTGATTCGCGGCGGTCGTGTGATTGATCCGGCCAATGGCATGGATGAGATCTGCGACGTATGGGTGAAAGATGGCCTGATTGCCGGAGTCGGAGCCTTTAGCGCCAAGGCGAAAGAGACGATTGATGCCAGCGGACAAATCGTCTGTCCGGGTCTGATTGATATGCATGTGCACCTGCGCGAGCCGGGGCAGGAATGGAAAGAGGATATCGAGTCCGGTTCCCGTGCTGCTGTGGCTGGCGGCGTCACCACCATGTGCTGCATGCCCAATACCGGCCCGCACATCGATCATGCCGGAATCGCACTTCAGATCATTGCTCGAGCCTCTCAGGTGGGGTTATGTAACGTCCATCCGATTGGCGCAGTGACGAAGAACCTGGACGGCAAGGAACTGACCGAAATGCGCGAACTCGCGCGCTCCGGATGTGTGGCTTTTTCTGATGACGGCATGCCGATCTGGCATGCAGGCGTGATGCGCAAGGCGCTCGAATATGCCTCCAGCTTTGGCTTTATGGTGATTCAGCATGCCGAAGAACTGAATTTAACCAAAGGCGGCGCCATTAATGAAGGCTGGGTGTCCACCCAGCTGGGTGTAACCGGTATGCCGGTCGAAGGCGAAGATTCAATGATTGCCCGCGATATTATGCTGGCGCGCCGTATCGACGCCCGTTATCACGTCGCTCATATTTCCTCCCAAGGTGCAGTTGATCTGGTACGTGCGGCGCAAGCCGACGGATTAAAAGTAACGACAGAAGCCGCTCCGCATCATTTTGCCCTGACCGAAGAAGAAGTACTGGGATTCAATGCCGATGCCAAGATGAGCCCGCCACTGAGAACCGAAGCGGATCGGTTGGCGGTGATTGAAGGTTTAAGGGATGGTACGATTGATGTGATTGCCACCGATCATGCCCCGCACCATGAAGACGATAAACGCTGCGGCCTGTCCTGCGCTGCATTCGGCATTGTCGGACTGGAAACAATGTTGCCGGTATCCTTGCAACTGGAACGTGATGGTGTTTTATCCATGTCCGAACTGCTGGCCAAAATGACATGTAATCCAGCGCGTTTACTTGGCCTTGATAGCGGCACGCTCAGTGTCGGAGCAGATGCGGATATCACCATCTTTAATCCCGAAGCGATATGGACGGTCGATCGAAATTCTCTGGTTTCCAAAGGCAAAAACACACCGTGGCATGGCAAGGAGATGACCGGACAAGTGAGCCATACCTTGAAATCTGGCCGGGTTGCGTATAAACATGGGTGTATTGTGGATCAGTAATCTCGCTTGCAACTGGCTATAAAAACTGGTTTTTTACAACAGGAGAGCATTGTGGCAACGCATATAGATGTATCCAACATTGGTGAGTTGATTGTTAATACGGTTCAGCCAGAAAGCATTTGGTTGTTTGGCTCTTACGCGCGAGGACAGGCGACTTCCGATTCCGATATTGATTTACTCATTATTGAAAAAAACTCCTTCGCGAATCGTAGTCGCCGCAAGGAGTTGTCCAGAATTCGTAAAGCTCTTTCGGAAGTGCATGTTGCCAAAGATCTACTGTTGTTTGACATCGACGAAGTTGAACAGTGGAAAGATTCACCCAATCATGTGATTGCACGGGCTTTGCGAGAAGGCAAGGAATTGTATGCGCGACATTAAACTCCGATACGAAATATTTGAAGATGAGCCCATAGATCGATCTGAAATCATTAGAACCGTGCTTCTTTGTTGCGAGCACGCAAAATCAATAGTGCAGGCAAGTGATTCATGAGCGATTCAAGAAACAGCATTTTCGAAGAACAGGCTGAAATTCTGGCTCATGTCACCCATCCGGGCGATCAGTTTGTGATGCGCCTGCATGCACCGAAAACAGCTACAGCAGCGAAACCCGGGCAGTTTGTGCATATGCGCGTATCCGCCGAACGGCCTCTGCGCCGCCCGATTTCGATTATGTTGACCGATCCGGACAGGGGCACAGTGGATTTGCTCTACAAGGCAATTGGCGAGGGCACGCATTTGTTGGCGCAAAGAACTGTCGGAGAAACAATTCCGTTGTTGGGGCCGATTGGTCAGGCTTTTGATTTATCGGACGAATCAAAACGCTATGTCTTGATTGGTGGCGGTGTCGGCGTTCCGCCGATGATTTTTGCGGCAGATGCATTACAGAGCAAAGCCGATTGCGTGGTCTTTGCCGGTTCTGAAATCGCCTTTCCGTTTGCGCTGAAACCATCAACGATGCTGTTGCCGGGCGTGCATGGCAATGCGATTCTCTCGATCACATCACTGGAAGAACGCGGTATCGCTTGCCGTTTGGCTTCCAATGCAGGTCTGTATGGATGTTATGAAGGTCATGTGCCGAATCTGGCTCGCGACTATCTGGTGGCACTATCTGAAACTGAACGCGCCCGCTGTGTCCTACTCTCCTGCGGCCCGCATCCGATGTTGCATGCGGTGGCTCGGTTGGGACGCGAGTTTGATTTGCCCACATTCCTGAGTCTGGAAGAGCATATGGCTTGTGCTGTTGGTGGTTGCGCTGGCTGTGTGGTCAAAACGGTGGAAAAGGGCAAAGAAAAATATCGCCGCGTTTGTGTCGATGGCCCGGTGTTCGCGGCGGAACTGTTACCCGAATTCGCATAAGCACTGGCGTAGGAGGCTGTTTATATCGGAGCCCCCAAATTCGAAATTTTAGGACATTTGTTCATAGATGCACAGTGAATTGATGGCAATCCATACATTGAGAATATGGCGGACAATCGTTTTCAGGTTATCGTAAATGATACGCTGCGAATTACTTCTTGCACCCCAATTAAGTTTTGACTAACTTTATGAGTAAATTTACTCAAGGAGGTAATTATGGCTACTGAAACATATCAACGCAAGGAAGTTCGCCTTCTTCTGAGTCGGCTTAAAGAGCCTCCAAGACTTCTAATGTTTATTGCTGGCCCACGTCAGGTGGGGAAAACCACTATTGTTCATCATGCACTGTCTGAATTCAGGCCTGATCGCTACCATTTTGCACCTGTAGATCAACCAGATGAAGAACAACCCCCAGGATATACAGTCTCCAGCAACAGCTACAATCAGAACTCTGGTGTACGCGATATCGCCTGGCTGATCGAAAAATGGAAACAGGCGCGTGAAGCAGCTCGAAAGTCAGAAGAAAGTTACATTCTGGTTTTTGACGAAATCCAGAAGATTTCTAACTGGTCGGAGGCCGTAAAAGGCCTGTGGGATGCTGATCGAGCCGAGGGGCTGAATTTACATGTTGTTCTGCTCGGCTCTTCTCCCTTGTTAATGCAAAAGGGAATGAGCGAAAGCCTGACCGGGCGATATGAGTTGATCCGGGTTACCCACTGGTCATTTCTGGAAATGCACGAAGCCTTTGACTTCGACTTGGATGATTATCTCTATTTTGGAGGATATCCGGGCGCTGCAGCTTTTATTCGTGATGAGCAACGCTGGCGAAACTATGTCAATGGTAGCTTAATCGAACCAAGTATCGAAAAAGACATTTTTGAGATGACGCGCATTGATAAACCGGCATTGCTTAAGCAACTCTTTCACCTGGGTTGCGCCTATTCGGGGCAAATACTTGCACTCGATAAGATGCTCGGACAGCTACAAGGAGCAGGGAACACGACGACACTGGCACGCTACCTGGAGATGCTGGGAAATGCAGGATTGATCGTCGGCTTGCAAAAATACTACACCGGCCAGCAGATTCGGAGACGCGCCTCGCCTCCCAAATTCAATGTACTGAATAATGCCCTGATGACAGCAGGATCCGGCTATAGCAAAACGGAAGCCAAAGCAGATCGAACCTATTGGGGAAGAATAGTGGAAAGTGCCGTAGGCCAGCATCTCTACAATTCAGGCTATCCCGACTGCCAACTGCACTACTGGCGCGAAAGCTCATATGAAGTCGATTTCGTTATTGAGCGCGGACAAAAGATAACCGTTGTCGAGGTGAAGAGTGGAGCCGCATCCGGTCACATCAAAGGGTTCGATAAGTTTGAAGATAAATTCGGTAGCTGTAGAAAGGTGCTTGTCAGTGAAAACAGCCTCCCGCTTGTTGAATTTCTCTCCTATCCGGCTGAACACTGGCTTCAAGAAGAATGACTAAACCATTCCTCGTTCCTCGCTCCTGCACGTTCAAACTGGGTGACACACCCCAAGAGAGTCGCCCTCTTGCCAGCTTTCGAGAGCTTCCAGCCTACGTACTTCTCGGCGATCCGGGGGCTGGAAAAACAGAGTCATTCAAGCTGGAAGCGGAAGAGTCCGGCGGAAAATATATCAGCGCCCGTGACTTTGCCACATTGGGTATAGGTGAAGAGGATCAGAATAAAATCCTGTTTATCGATGGACTGGATGAAATTCCTGCGGTGGATGGTGACCGGAGACATCCGCTTGATCGCATCCGAGAAAAACTCATGTCATTTGGCAAGTACGGCTTTCGCATCTCCTGCCGAGAAGCCGACTGGCTGGGAGAAAGCGGAAAAGATGCATTAAAAGCCGTATCACCTGATAACAACGTTACCGCGTTGCATATTGATCCCTTGAGCGACAGTGACATTAGCGAAATTCTCACACACAAACTCACCGTTCCCGATCCGGTAGAATTCATGCGACTAGCAAGTGAGCACCGGCTGGATGAGCTGCTCCGCAATCCTCAAATGTTGAACCTGTTGATTAAAGCTGTAGGCGGCGATACCTGGCCACAAACTCGCAGTGAAATATATGAGTTAGCCTGCCATCAGCTCATACGAGAAAAGAATCCGGAACACAGACTAGCTAAGCGGGAAAATCCACCTTCAGCCGAGTCACTACTTGATGCTGCCGGATATTTGAGCGCCATTCAGTTACTT
The DNA here is from genome assembly GCA_964504835.1 of uncultured Zetaproteobacteria bacterium. GTDB lineage: Bacteria > Pseudomonadota > Zetaproteobacteria > Mariprofundales > Mariprofundaceae > Mariprofundus. Next base: position 3,253 of record CAZDFL010000015.1, on the reverse strand, counting down.
GCAGGCCTTGCCGGTTTCTCACTCGATCAAGAGTTGAGTAATGAGCAGTTTGCTTTCTGGAATGATCTGAAGAAGTCTGATCTTCCTCTTTTTGACGCATTGAAAAGTAATCTGTTTCATGGTGATGGAGAACAGTTACGAACACCTGTTCATCGTACTGTCGCTGAATTTCTTAGTGCGCGTTATCTATCCTTGCAGATTGAGCAGTCAGGCCTGCCAATGAGTCGCACACTGGCACTGATGACGGGTGAAGATGGCGGCATCGTTCCCGATCTGCGCGGT
>CAZDFL010000015.1:0-2871 GCA_964504835.1 uncultured Zetaproteobacteria bacterium | reverse complement strand
AAATCCAGTTCGATAAACAACTATAGCATGTTTTGGCGTCATTATTTGTCGAAACAATCCACGGATGACGACCTGCCGATATTGCTCGATAAGCTGGTGGAAAGGCAGGCATCGGACGAAAAAGAGCCTGATATGAGTAAGTTTGATCGCCTGGAGGGACTGTTGCTAGCCCGTGCTGTAGACGTGTTCGGGGATCCAATATCAGATGAACGCCTCTATCAATGGCTTGGCGTTGTTCTGGATAAATACGATTTTTCCAGAATCGAAGAGGCCCCATCCAAACGAATCTCTGCGTGGTTTGAAACACGCCCGAATCGATATAAGGCTTTGATCGAATACGCAGCGAAGCAATGCACAAATCAGGAGGATGCCTCTCGCTGCATGCATTCAGCTCTCACTCGCATTTCAATGGCCAGTCCGCCAGCAGGTATCGAAACATGGTATATGGATAAAGCCGTCGCTGAACAGAATACTGAAATGGCTCAATTTTACTTCATGGAAGCTATTCAACCACTCCAAATATTTGAAGGAGGGCGGCGGGGTTATTTACCTCTCTCAGAATTGGATCGACTTGAATCATGGATTGATGCAAATCCGAAGTGTGAGCCATGGCTATTGCAATATATCTCTTGCCCCGTTGCAGATCAGGAGCATGTTCTTAGAAGTCAAAAATGGGACATCGAACAACAACAAAAGAAAACGGAGCGAATCACCTTCTATCACCAACACATTGATGCCATACGTGATGGCAGCGCCTCCCCCCAAATATTGCACGACCTAGCGCTGGCATATAATGGGCAGCTGACAGAGGCGCGAGGCGATTCACCTCGGGAGCGACTGGAAGATTTTCTCGGCAATGATGGTAAATTGATAGATGCCACTTTTACAAGTTTTCGCCATACCCTTGAGCGTTCTGATCTCCCCGAGGTTAGCGAAATCATTGATTTGGCGCTCAAAGGAAACATGCACTACATCCGCCCGGCATGCCTGATTGGAATGGATGATCTGTTTCTACAAAATTCAGATGAGGCATTAAGCCTGCCCGGTGAGATTCTGTCCCGGTTACTCCTGTTTCGTCTGACCGATGGAATGGGTGATGAACCGCAGTGGTTTGAGTCGCTGGTAAAAGTAAGACCATCCCTGGTCGCAGGTGCTTTTCTTGCTTATGCCCGACCGATGCTGCGCGCCAAAAAAGAGCATATTGACGGTCTGCACTTAATAACTGGTGAAAATGCTTATGCCGAAATTGCACGGTTGGTGCTGCCGAAATTACTGGAAGGATTTCCTGTGCGCGCCAGTGTGAAGCAAGTGTCGTTTGTGTTGGATCGCCTGCTTAAAGGAGGCTTCTGTTATTTAAGCAGGAAGGATTTTGCCACACTGGTTGTTAGAAAATCTTCACTGAAAAGCATGGATGCTGCACAGAAAGTGTACTGGCTGACTTGCGGTTTATTGCTCAAGCCCGAGGCATATGAGAATCAGCTGTTTCAGTTTATTGGCAACAATCAAAAACGAAGGGCGCACCTTGCAGCTTTCATCTATGAAGGTTTCAGACGATCTGATTTTCTGAGTGGAGCCTCCATACCCGTAAGTGTAATAGCTCATATTATCGAGTTGTTTGGCCCGGATTGTCAGGACACATATTTAAGTGGCACGGTGACTGCAGCCATGCGTACCGCCGACATGATGCGTTCATTTATCAACACATTGGCGAACGACCCGGGGGAGCAATCATCGCTGGAAATCGAACGGTTGCTTGGGCTGTCTAAGCTATCAAGTTGGCACAATCAACTGCGTCATGCTCAGCACAGCCAGCGTATTGCCCAACGAAAGGCATCGTTCCACCGTTTGAGCGTTTCACAAGTGGATCAGTCACTGGCCAATCTTCAGCCTTCCAATATTGCCGATCTGGCAGCACTGACTTATGAACAGCTGCGCGTCATCGCCCGCAATATCCGCGATGGAAGCACCAATGATTACAAGCAGTACTGGAGCTACGAAGAAAAATACCAAAAAATAATCAATCCGAAATCCAAGTCGGAGAACGATTGCCGCGATGCACTACTTTCCGATTTACAGGTGCTACTCGGTAAAATCGGCATTGATGCTCAGCGGGAGGGAAGCTATGCCGATGACAAACGGGCTGATATCCGAATTTCATTTGGTGGAACAAACGGATTCAGTGTACCCATCGAAATCAAAAAGGACACGCATCGCGACCTGTGGCGCTCAATACATGAGCAATTAATAGCCAAGTACACACGTGACCCCGGCGCGGACGGATATGGCATTTATCTGGTCTTCTGGTTTGGCGGCAAAAGAATGCCTCTACCGCCAGATGGGAAGAAACTGCGTAGCGCTAAAGCGTTAGAGGAAAAGCTGCGCCAACAGCTATCGTCAGAAGAGAACCATCGTATCAATATTTGCGTGATCGACTGCGCATTGCCGAAACTTGTAACGTAGAAGGGGGTGCTTTTGGACTTAAGGCTGCCAAGCATGGTTTAATCAGCACTTCCTTGGATAATGCCACCTGAAGTTTCTGCGCTACATGTCAATGTCGGTTCTTGGGTTACTTGTCCTGATTCAAAAACGGCTTGATCAGATCCAGCGGGAATACAATAGTCGAGGATTTGTCACCGGCGATTTCGGTCAGGGTTTGCAGATAACGCAGTTGAATAGCCTGCGGTTGTTTGGCCAGCATTTCGGCGGCCTCCACCAGTTTTTCCGCCGCCTGCATTTCACCCTGGGCATGGATAATTTTGGCACGCCGTTCGCGTTCCGCCTCGGCCTGTTTGGCAATGGCGCGGATCATGCTCTCGTCCAGATCAATATGTTTGATCTCCACATTGGCCACCTTGATGCCCCATATATCGG
>CAZDFL010000014.1:0-19881 GCA_964504835.1 uncultured Zetaproteobacteria bacterium | reverse complement strand
CCAATCGCATGGCCGATGATTTAAAAGCCGTTGCTCACAAGGTTTATACGCGTGACTTGTTTGGAAATGATTGATTTTTTCATTTTTTTGTGCTATTACTAAAACAGCTAGAAGATGAGTAACGGAGGGAATATGAAATTAAAATCAATGCTGGCAACGTTGTTTATCGTTATGCTGATGATGACAGGCATGGCTGTTGCAAGCGATAAAATCAACATCAATACAGCATCAGCAGAGCAATTGCAGTCGGTGAAAGGCATTGGCGAGAAAACAGCAGCAGCGATAATTGTGTACCGTGAAGCGCATGGTTCATTCAAAGCTGTTGCTGACCTGGTAGCTGTCAAAGGTATCGGTGAAAAGAAACTGGATAAAATCGATGATGATTTGGTTACCGAATAAGATGCAAGCCCGCGTTGAGTGGATTTTCAGACTGAATTAAGGGCTATACTATAGTCCGAAGATTCCGACCGGAAAGACGCCGAAGTGAGAAGCAAATTGCCGCTCATGACTTTGTTTTGACATAAGGTTGTCATAAAACTTGTTCACAATTCCCTTATATATTTTATTCAGGGGGTTTGTAACATGGAATTTATGAAAGAATTGCGTATGCAGCGCTGGGATGATCACCGTTATTATCATCATAATCGTATCAATCAATTTTTGCATCTGGCCAGCTCTGTTTGTTTTATCGTCAGCTACGTGTGGATATTTCTCGATCCGGTCATGGCCGTACTGTTCGGCTGGGTGGTGGCGATGTTATTGCGCCAGATTGGTCATTTCTTTTTTGAACCGAAAAACTTTGATGCAGTCAATGATGCTACGCATGATTACAAAGAGAGCGTGAAAGTCGGTTATAATCTCTTTCGCAAGCTGGTGTTGTTATCGCTGTGGGCTGCGGCTTCTGCCGCCTTGTATGTCGAGCCATCCATGTTCGGCCTGTTCGATGCTGCCGAGCAGGCGCGCGGGTTTATGTACAATCTGTCGATTGTGTGGTTGATGCTGGCTGTGGGTGCATTGATGTTCAGAACCGTCCACCTGTTTTTCATTATGGGCCTGCAGTCCGGGCTGGTCTGGTTCTGTAAAATCATGACTGATCCATTCCATGATGTGTATATCTACTACAAATCACCGTATTATATTTTCAAGGGTGAGATGTATGATCATATGACCGACTGGTATGATGGATCACTCTTGGCCAAACAGTCGTAAGTCATCAGGCTGATTATCAGGGGGCTGCCGTTTGGCAGCCCTTTTTGGTGGATGCGAAGGTTCACTCCTTGTATATCTGATGGCTGGCACTAAGCTGCGCCACCTTTTAAACCATGCGCATGCTGATTCGTATGGTAAATACGTTTCACTGGAACAGCGCATTGATTTCTACATCCGGCATTACTATGCAATTCGGGGACAAACCCTTATTTGAAAATATTTCGGTCAGGTTCGGCGATAATAATCGTTACGGGCTGATTGGCGCCAATGGTTGTGGCAAATCTACCCTGATGAAAATTCTCGGTGGCGATTTGGAGCCAACGGCAGGGCATGTCAGCCTCGGCCAGCATCAGCGTTTGGGTAAACTGAGGCAGGATCATTTTGCCTTTGAAGAACACACCGTGCTCGATACGGTGATGATGGGCTATGAGAAGCTGTGGAAAATTAAACAGGAACGCGACCTGATTTATGCACAGAGTGAGCTTTCTGAAGAAGACGGTATGCGTGCCGGCGATCTGGAAGGGCAGTTTGCCGAGCTCGATGGCTATAGCGCTGAAGCGGGTGCCGGAGAATTATTGCTGAGTATGGATATCCCCTTATCGTGTCACGACGGGCTGATGAAATCGATTGCGCCGGGGCAGAAGCTGCGTGTTTTGCTGGCGCAGGCGCTGTTTGGTAATCCCGATGTGATCCTGCTTGATGAGCCGACCAATAACCTCGATATCAATGCCATTCGCTGGCTCGAAGAGATCATCAATAATCGCGATTGTACGATGATTATTATTTCGCATGACCGTCATTTCCTCAACAGCGTCTGCACTCATATGGCCGATCTGGATTATGGTGAACTGCGTTTGTATCCGGGCAATTATGACGAATATATGATTGCGGCCACGCAGGTACGGGAAAAGCTGTTATCCGATAATGCCAAGAAGAAAGGCCAGATTGCCGAGCTTCAGGCTTTTGTCAGCCGCTTTTCGGCCAATGCGTCCAAATCCGCTCAGGCCACCTCACGCGCCAAGCAGATTGATAAAATCCAGTTGGATGAGGTGAAACCATCGAGCCGCGTTAATCCGTTTATGCGCTTTACGCAGGATAAAAAACTCTATCGTATTGGGCTGGAACTGAAGGGCGTCAGCAAGGGCTTTGATGGCAAGACGCTGTTTGAAAACTTCGATCTGATGATTCCGGTCGGTGAACGCGTTGCCGTGATCGGCCCCAATGGTATTGGCAAGACAACATTACTGCGTTGTCTGGCCGGTGATCTTGAGCCCGATGATGGCGTGGTGAAATGGTCGGAAAACGTGAATCTGGGTTATTATGCCCAGGATCATTCGGCGGATTTTGCTGTTGACGATACCCTGTTCGACTGGATGGCGCAGTGGAAAAAAGAGGAGCACGGCGAGCAGGAGATACGCGGCAATCTCGGGCGTATGCTGTTTTCCCGTAACGATATTGAAAAAACGGTGCAGAAACTCTCAGGCGGGGAGCAGGGGCGCATGTTGTTCGGCAAGTTTATGTTTCAAAATCCCAATGTGCTGCTGCTTGATGAGCCGACCAATCATATGGATATGGAATTCATCGAATCGTTGAATACAGCGCTGGAACATTATCCGGGCACCTTGATCTTTGTCAGCCATGATCGCGAATTCGTATCATCGCTGGCTACGCGCATTATTGAGCTCACGCCCGATGGCATCGTGGATTATCATGGCAGCTATGAGGAATATCTGGCCACCCAAAGATAATAAAGTCGAAACTGCTCAGCACAAAGGCACACAGACACAACGGTAAATCCAGGGCATTTTTGGGTTCTCTTCTACGCCATGAATATCTTTCTTTGTACCTTTGTGTCGCTGTGGTGAAAAGCTTTTAATGTGACCATTTTTAACATGATTACCCTGCCGGGATAAGTCTGCCAGATTGACTCTGGCGGGCTGTTTGGACAGGGTGCGCCGCAACTTTTTTGTATCTCCCAAGGCGGATTCTTTCATGTCAGACACAACTTCAAGCAAGTACGACATTCTCGATGCACCTGCACTGGATAAAACGACCGAAGGGCTGGTGAACGGTATCCAGCGCCACTATCTGCGCACACTCGGCCAGCATACCAGCAGCAAGTCCAACCATTACAAATATCAGGCGTTGGCATATACGGTTCGCGATCACCTGATGGAAAACTGGAAAAACACCAAAGACGCCTACATCGAGGCTGATGGCAAGCGTTCCTACTATTTGTCTCTGGAATTTCTCATGGGTCGTGCGCTGGGTAATGCGATTCTGAATCTGGGTTTGGATGATGCGACTGCCGAGGCTTTGCATGAACTGGGTCTGAGCTATGAAGAAAAAATTGAGATGGAACGTGATGCAGGCCTGGGTAATGGCGGTCTGGGCCGCTTGGCAGCATGTTTTATTGATAGCTGTGCAACGTTACAGTTACCGGTCACAGGTTACGGCATCCGTTATGAATACGGCATGTTTCGCCAGTTGATTCAGAACGGTTATCAGATGGAAGAGCCGGATCATTGGCTGAACTATGGTAATGTGTGGGAAATTCAGCGCCCTGAATATACCCAGCGCATTCACTTTGGCGGCCATACGGAATGTTATCATGATGATCAGGGCGTGCGGCGCTGCCGCTGGGCCGATACGCAGGATGTGCTGGCGATTCCTTTTGATACGCCGATTCCGGGCTTCAAAAACAATACAGTCAACACGCTGCGTTTGTGGAAATCGGCGGCGACTGATGAATTCGATCTGGGCGAATTCAATGCCGGCGATTATGCCGGTTCCGTGGCGTCAAAGAATAGTGCTGAACATATTTCAATGGTTTTATATCCGAACGATGCCAGTGAGAACGGTAAGGAACTGCGTTTGCGCCAGCAGTATTTTCTCGCCTCGGCCAGTATTCGGGATGTATTGCGCCAGTGGACATCCAACCATGGCAATGATTTCAGCGATTTTGCCGACAAGAGCTGTTTTCAGCTTAATGATACGCACCCGACTGTTTCTGTCGCCGAGTTGATGCGTTTGTTGATGGATGAGTATCGGCTGGAATGGGACGAAGCCTGGGCGATTACCTGCAATACCATGGCATACACCAATCATACGCTGCTGCCCGAAGCGCTGGAGCGCTGGCCTGTTCATTTGTTTGGCCGGCTATTGCCGCGTCTGCTGGATATTATTTATGAAATCAATGCCCGCTTCCTGACTGTCGTGGCCGAGCGCTGGCCGGGTGATGTGGAACGCCAGCGTCGCATGTCGATTATTGAAGAGGGTGATATGCAGCAGGTGCGTATGGCATATCTGGCCATCGTCGGCAGTTTTTCCATCAATGGCGTAGCCCAGCTGCATTCGGATTTGCTGGTGGAAGGTTTATTCAAGGATTTTCATGAACTGTGGCCGGAGAAATTCAATAATAAAACCAATGGCGTCACCCAGCGCCGCTGGATGGCCTGGTGCAACAAGCCATTGAGCCGTTTGATCAGCGATAGAATTGGCGATGAGTGGATTACCGATTTACAGCAACTGCGCCGCCTGGCTCCATTTGCCGATGATGCGGATTTCCGTGCTCAGTGGGCAGATTGCAAGCGTAACAATAAAAAACGACTGGCTGCAGTGGTTGAAAAAGAGTGTGGTGTTCCATTCAGCCCCGATGCGATGTTTGATATTCAGGTGAAACGTATCCATGAATACAAGCGCCAGTTGCTCAATGTGCTGCATGTCATCCATCTGTACGATCGCATTAAGCGCGGTGATGCGTCCAACTGGACGAATCGCTGCGTGCTGATTGGTGGCAAGGCCGCACCGGGTTATTACATGGCCAAACAAATCATCAAACTGGTTAGCAATGTCGCCGATGTGGTGAATAACGATCCGGATGTGGGTGACAAGCTGAAAGTGGTGTTCTTCCCGAATTATCGCGTATCCGCTATGGAAGTTATTGCGCCTGCAGCCGATCTGTCCGAGCAGATTTCCACTGCCGGCAAGGAAGCGTCCGGCACCGGCAATATGAAGTTTATGATGAACGGTGCGATGACCATCGGCACGCTGGATGGTGCCAATATTGAAATTCGCGAAGAAGTAGGGGATGAAAATTTCTTCCTGTTCGGCATGGATGCGGCAGAAGTCGAAGCGCTGCATGGCCATTATGATCCGAACGGCATGATTGCTGCCGACGAGGATTTATCTCGGGTAATGAATTTGCTGGAATGCGGTCACTTCAGCCAGTTTGAGCCGGGTCTGTTTTCCGGCATTGTCGGCGCTATTCGCAATGCCAATGATCCGTGGATGGTGGCGGCTGATTTCCGTTCTTATGTCGATGCCCAGCAGCGTGCGGCTGAGGCTTATCAGGATCAGCAGCACTGGGTTCGCATGAGCATCTATAATACTGCCTACAGCGGCAAGTTTTCCACTGATCGCACCATGCAGGACTACAACCGCGATATCTGGAAGCTGACCCCGATCGCGCCCAAATAATGTTCGGGAACGCAGACTATTAGCGCCTGCGGTGCAGAAATCGGGTAAGCTGCGCGGATGGAAAAATTAAACTGTTATGCTGTGGTCGTACCCGGCCTGGAGGCCATCGCCGCCGATGAATTAAACGCCTTGGCTGCGCATGATGTGCAGGTGGCTGAGGGCGGCGTATCGTTCAGTGCCAGCATGGATGGCCTGTTCCGCATCAATCTGCGCAGCCGGGTATGCACACGCATTCTGATTCGGTTGGCTTCGTTTCGCGCCATGTCATTCCCCGAGTTGTATAACAAAAGTAAAAAAGTGGCATGGGAACAGTATATTGGCACAGATACGTCTGTGTCTGTGCGCGTTTCATGCAGTCACTCCAAACTGATGCATTCAGGCCGGGCGGAGATGGCCGTGTCCGATGCCATTGCTGATCGTCTGGGTTTTGATGCTCGGGGCCCGGCTGTTGAACAGCAGGTATTGCTGCGCATCGACAATAATCAATGCACCATCAGCCTGGATACATCGGGCGACAGGTTAGACCGGCGCGGTTATCGCATGCATTCCGGCAAAGCGCCGGTGCGCGAAACCATTGCTGCCGCGATATTGCAATGGATGGACTGGCAACCGGATGAGCCGTTATTAAGCCCGATGTGCGGCTCCGGCACCTTTGCCATTGAGGCAGCCTGGATAGCTGAAAAACGCGCCTCAGGACTGGATCATGCGTTTCCCTTTGTTCACTGGCCATCGTTAAAAGAAAAACGCTGGCAGCGCGCCCTTGAGAAAGCCCGCGCCATGAAATCAGACCATCCCGCCAGCATCATGGCCAGCGAGCTTGATGCCGGTATTCTAAAACAGGCGCAAGACAACGCGGCTAAGGCTGACGTGGCTGATCTGATTACGTTCCAACGTCTGGATGTGCGCAAAATGCGCCTGCCTGAGCAAATCACAGCGCCGGGCTTGATGATCTGCAACCCGCCCTATGGCGAGCGCGTCAAAGGCGATGTGAAGGGGATCTATGCCAGTCTGGGTGAGGTGTTCAGACAGCATTTCTCCGGCTGGCGTATCGCCGTCATGGTGCCGGATCAGGTCTGTGAAAAGGCGCTGGGTTTAAAGGTGCGCGGGCGTCTGAAAATCAAACACGGTGGAAAGTGGGTGCATATTTTAAAAGTGACTCCGTGAAGCATTGCAATGCTTCATCCAATCTGGAGGTGCGGCTTTAGCCGCGCTACTGTTGCACTATGTCAGTGGTGAACTGAATAGCGACTTAGGTCGCGTTACGCACACCCAACGATTGAGTAACGAAATGGTAAACTCACCATTTTGCCGTCATATACATTTCCAGGACGCTCTCTCACCTAATATTGCATGCAGCACGCCTGAATTCAAATCGTAAGTGCAATTTTATGCGTGAATGCTTTGAGTACATGAATTCGCTGGCGCGGTTATGCGATTGCCCTGTGTCTTTAGCGCCTTCGGTGGCGTTTGTTTCGATGAACAGGGCGTACTAAATCGCGCCCACTATTTCTGCCGGGATAGCGGGTTGCAGGCACAAGGCATTCGGCTTTGCTTCCGATCAGGTCAGTTCGACCCATTTTTTTGAGCCCATCGCGGATCAGCCCCCAGTTGGCCGGATCGTGGTAACGTAACAATGCTTTGTGCAAATCGCGTTGCTTTTTTCGTTTCGGCGTGAAAACGGTTTCGCTGTTTTTCCTGATCTTTCGTAACGGGTTCCTGCCTGAATAATACATGGCCGAAGCAGTCGCCATTGGCGAGGGTAAAAAGGCCTGCACCTGATCAGGTTTGAAATGGTTGGCTTTCAGCCACAGGGCCAGATTGAGCATATCTTCATCCGTCGTGCCGGGATGGGCGGCGATAAAATAGGGAATCAGATATTGCTTTTTACCTGCTTTTTTCGAGGCGGCATCAAACATCTTTCTGAATCGTTCAAAGCTGCCAATGCCCGGCTTCATCATTTTGGATAATGGCTCATTTTCAGTATGTTCCGGCGCTATCTTAAGATAACCGCCAACATGATGGGTGGCCAGTTCCTGAATATATTCGGGCGATTCGACGGCCAGATCATAACGCAGACCCGAAGCGATAAAGATGCGTTTGATGCCGCGCAACTGACGAGCCCGGCGATAGAGCTGGATGAGCGGGGCGTGGTCGGTATTGAGATTCTTGCAGATGCCGGGAAACACGCAGGAGGGTCTGCGGCAGGCTGCTTCGATGTCGGGCGACTTGCAGGCCAGTCGATACATATTAGCCGTCGGGCCGCCGAGGTCGGAAATGGTGCCGGCAAAGCCGGGTGTCTTGTCGCGGATATTTTCAATCTCGCGGATAATCGAATTTTCCGAACGATTCTGGATGATGCGGCCTTCGTGTTCGGTGATCGAGCAGAAGGTGCAGCCGCCGAAACAGCCGCGCATGATGTTCACCGAATGTTTGATCATCTCATAAGCAGGGATGCGCGCCTTGCCGTAGGAAAGATGCGGTAGACGCGAATAGGGCAGATCGAACACGACATCCATCTCTTTCGTGTTTAGCGGAATCGCAGGCGGGTTGAGCCAGACATCACGGTTGCCATGGCGCTGTACCAGCGCTCGCGCATTGCCCGGATTGGTTTCCAGATGCATCAGACGGGAAGCATGGGCGTAGAGCACAGGATCAGCTTTGACTGCTTCAAAGCAGGGCAGGCGAATAACCGTGGTGGCGCGATTCAATTTCAGGTGAGCGATTGGAATGCTGACGACTTCGGGCTGAGGTGGTTTGTCGGCGGTGGTGCAATTTTCGCTGTTGTTCATCGCATACGGGTCAGCGTGTTCAATCAATGCGCCGGGCGTATCAAGTTCGCTCGAATCGATTTCGCTGAACCCAGCCGGCACACTGTTTCGCATGATGGCCGTGCCGCGCAAATCGGTCATCGCCTTGATGGATTCACCGGCGGCTAAGCGGTGGGCAACTTCGATGATCTGGCGCTCGGCATTGCCGAAAACCAGCATATCAGCCTTGGAATCCGGTAGCACGGAACGGCGCACCGTATCCGACCAGTAATCGTAATGGGCGATACGGCGCAATGATGCTTCGATGCTGCCGATGATCACCGGAACGCCCTTGAACGCTTCGCGGGCTCGCTGGGCATAAACGGTGACGGCGCGATCAGGGCGTTGGCCAGCTACACCGCCTGCCGTATAGGCATCATCGGAGCGAATACGGCGTTCGGAGGTATAATGATTGACCATTGAATCCATATTGCCGGCAGTAATGCCAAAAAAGAGATTGGGTTGGCCGAGTGTGCGAAAATCATCTGCTGATTTCCAGTCCGGCTGGCTGATGATGCCAACGCGAAAACCCTGCGCCTCCAGCACGCGTCCAATCACGCCCATGCCGAAACTCGGATGATCGATATAGGCATCGCCAGTGACGATAATAATATCGCAGCTATCCCAACCCAGCGCCTCCATTTCGGTTTTGCTCATCGGCAACTGCGGGGCAGGATTTAGCGCTGGTCGGTATGTTGGCCAGTCGTATATCGGCATAGTTTCCGGTGTGGCGTGCTGCATCATGGGCAAAAGGCTAGCAGCGAAGGCGGTTGATAGACATGGCATGTAAAGGCATGGCGCGCAAAGCCGCAAAGAACGCAAAGGAAAACCAAAAACTGGTTGGGTTTGTTTCTCTTGGCGGCTTTGCGTGAGCTGCTGTTGACTTGATACTTTAGCTGGTTTCATTGCGTTTTCATGGCTGCGGGGCATGATGCCGCGCATGATTTCTGCTATCAGATCCTTTTTGAGACTGGAATCGGCGGGCGGCATCGTGTTGATTGCAGCCGGCCTGTGCGCCTTTATTCTGGCAAATTCGCCGTTCTCGTACTATTACAATCTGTTATTGGATACGCCGTTGCACGTGGGTATCGGGTCTTTGATGATTGATAAACCGTTGTTGCTGTGGATTAACGATGGTTTGATGGCAATCTTTTTCTTTATCGTCGGACTGGAATTAAAACGGGAAATGCTGGTCGGAGAACTCTCCGGGGCCGGTGCGATTACGCTGCCTGCGGTTGCGGCATTGGGCGGCATGATTGCGCCGGCAGTGATTTATATGCTGATCAACCGGGGCGATGCGATCGCTATGGCTGGTTGGGCTATTCCGACAGCAACCGATATCGCCTTTGCACTCGGCGTGCTGACGCTGCTGGGCTCGCGCGTGCCGCTGGCGCTGAAAACCTTTCTGGTATCGCTGGCGATTTTTGATGATGTCGGGGCGATTATTATTATCGCCATCTTTTACAGTGCTGATATCAACAGCATCAGCCTGATCATTGCCGCTGTCTGCATCGTCTTATTGGCAGCGCTGAATCGATTTCATATCGGCCTAAAGCTGCCTTATCTCCTGATCGGCCTGATCATGTGGGTGGCCGTATTGAAATCCGGCGTGCATGCCACGCTGGCCGGCGTTGTGCTGGCTCTGTTTATCCCCCTGACGCCAGCCCGAAAGGGGGAACCTTCGCCGCTGCGTTCGCTGGAGCGGGATTTGCACGGCATCGTGGCATTTGGCGTATTGCCCCTGTTTGCCTTTGCCAATGCTGGCGTTGATCTCGGTCTGGTAAGTATGGATGATGTATTGCATCCGGTAACATTCGGCATTGCGCTGGGTCTGTTTATCGGCAAACAACTGGGTGTGTTTACCTTTGCCTGGCTGGCTGTGAAAGCGGGCTTTGCCACGCTACCCAGGGGTGTCAACTGGGCGGCGCTGTACGGTGCGGCATTGCTTTGCGGTATCGGTTTCACCATGAGCCTGTTTATCGGCTCTCTGGCGTTTGAAAGCAGCGGGAAAAATATGTTTTTTGATGAACGGCTGGGTATTATTATTGCTTCTCTACTCTCAGCTTTATGTGGCTATTTCTGGCTCAAACGGGTGCTAGCCTCCCATTCACAGAATTGAATTAAAAGTTGATCCCCGATACTGATCCCCGATACAAACCCGCCTTGAGTGGATTTTCAGTGCGTGAATTCTTGCATGCGCGCGCAGCATCAGTAAGTTATCATCCGTGATCCATGGAGGGCATTATGATTGAAGGCTCATGTCTGCGAATTTATCTGACAGAATCCAGTCGCATTGATGGTAAACCGGCTATGGAAGCGATTCTTGGCCTGTGTCGGGATGCCGGGTTGCGAGGGGTTTCGGTGGTGCGCGGCATTGAAGGTATGGGGTCACATGGGGCGGTGCATTCCACCTCGTTTCTGGCTCTGTCCAGCGATCTTCCCTTGTTAATCGAGGCTATTGATACCAGCGAACGAATCGATGTTGCCTTGCAACAAATGCGGCCGCATCTGGGCGCGTGCCTGACGGCGGTATGGCCCGTTTCGTTGATGCGCAATGATGAACTTAGCCTCAACGTGGATGGAGATAGCAATGGAAATGATTGAGATGTTGAAAAAGGTGCCGCTGTTCTCTGAATTGAATGAGCAGGAACTGGGGGCGATTGCGGCGCTGACCAGTAGTATTGAGATTTGCAAAAAGAGCATTGTGGTGCAGGAATTTGATCCGGGCGATTCGATGTACGTTATTCTGAATGGTGAGGTGAAGGTATCCACCTATTCCGTGGACGGGCGCGAAGTGGTCCTGGCGCTGCTCGGCAAAGGTTCATTTTTTGGTGAAATGTCGCTGCTGGATGAGCAGCCCCGTTCAGCCAATGTGACCACCATGCAGGATTCTACATTTGCCAATATACGCAGGTGTGATCTGGTGCAGTTGTTAATGGAACAACCGGGCATTGCGCTGAAATTATTGACAGAAATTGCCGCCCGATTGCGCAAAACCAGCCGTATGCTGGAGCGTATCAGCAGCATGGATGTGCCGCATCGCTTGTATGCCTATCTGGTGGATCACTGTCTGCGTTTCAGCCATCCCAATAGTAATGGCTGCTACAGCACGGTGTTGCCAACCCATCAGTTGCTGGCCGATCAGCTATCGACCAGTCGTGAGACTGTTTCCCGCGCTGTCAGTCAGTTGAAAAAGGATGGTATTCTGGTGCAGTGCGAGGGGCGCGGAAAAATGCTTGTCGATGTGGAAAAACTCGAAGCTATGCTGGACGACTTTTAGAGGGACAGCTTTACCTCAATGCCGGTCTGGCGGATGCGTTCGGCGATGAGTTGCATCCATGTGCTGTCCAGAGGGCTGAGGTGAATGGCTTCATCCTGTAAGGAAGGACGCGCCAGACCATAGAGCAGGACGCCAAGAATCGGCACGGCGTCCCGTTTCAAACCCATAAGAAAATCGAGATAGGCTGTTAGCTCATGTTCGGTGGGCGGCTGCCCATCCCAGGCGGCCATACAAGTCTGAATCCGGGTCGGGCAAATTCCGGCTACGGATTCGACCTGCTGGCGTAATCGTGCAGCATCGAGTTTGATGCCGTTGATGCGCTGAATGCCAGCATCGGTGACGCAGTCTACCTTGATCCATACTTCGCCATGATGTTCGGACATGTGCGCAAGACCTTGCTGTACATGCGGTTTGTGCACATAGGAACCGTTGGTGATCAGACGCAGTGGAATCGACAGATTGAACTGTTGCATGACATCAATAATCACTGTCACTACCTGATTGAAGGCGGCGCAACTGGTCGGTTCTCCATTGCCGGAAATGGCGATATCACACAGTTTACGACACGAATCAGGAACGCGTTCGGCCATAAATGAACCGTGTTGGATATCCTCCAGCATGGCGATTAATTCAGAGCGCAGCAGTTTCAAATCAATGGCGGGAGCCACGCCGCGCACCAGATTAGGCACCTGACAATAAGCGCAGTGCCAGTTACAGGCATTATTCGGATTTAGATTGATGCCGACAGACACGCCACCGGCACGGCGGGATATAACCGGATAGACGTAGGTCATGTGAACCGAATCACGGTCATGATTATGGGTGCTGAGTTGTTTGTTGGTCATATCAATCAGGCGTATGTATCCAGCAAACGCCCGCCTTCGAGCTGCCCTGTGCTGTGTGCCAAGCCTTTGGCGGAATAGGTCAGTGCTGCATTTGAAGCGGTGGCAAATGCCTCGCTTCGTTGCAATAGATGATTACGACCGGTATTGCTGCGCAAGGTGTTCGTAGGCTCGACAATTCGTTGTGCTTCAATAATCGGCGGCGTCGGGCGTATGCCTTGTTGCAATGGCGGTATAGCCACCGCAGTCGGGTAGCTATCCACACGTAACACAAGACCCATCGTTATTGCCATAATGGACGGATTATATGCCTTTGCAAACTTTTGTCATGGCAGCGGCCACTTTGTTTAACTGAGCAGAACTGATTACATAGGGCGGCATGGTGTATAACAGCTTACCGAACGGGCGCAGCCAAACGCCTTGCTCGACCAGTTGCCGTTGCACCTGCTCAATATGGATTGCCTCGTTCATTTCAATCACGCCAATCGCGCCTTTGATTCGAACATCAGCAACAGCTTCAAACGCCCGGCATGGTTCCAGTTCATGTTGCAACTGCTGCTCAATGGCGTTGACCCGTTGCTGCCAAGGCGAGGCCAGCAACAATTCGATACTGGTCAGCGCCACAGAGCAGGCCAGCGGATTGGCCATGAATGTTGGGCCATGCATCAATACGCCAGCGCCATCCTGATGAATACCGTCGCAGACGCGCCTGGAACATAATGTCGCAGCCAGACTCATATAACCGCCGGTCAAAGCTTTGCCAATGCACATAATATCCGGCTCGATATCCGCTTGTTCACAGGCGAACAGGGTGCCGGTGCGGCCAAAGCCGGTGGCGATTTCGTCACAAATCAGCAACACGTCATATTCATTACACAAGGTGCGTACCTGTCGCAGAAATTCCGGTGCATAAAAGCGCATGCCGCCCGCGCCCTGCACCAGCGGTTCGAGAATCACGGCGGCCAGTTCATGGCTGTGCGTTTTAATTCGGGATTTGAATGATGCGATTTGCGTGTCGCTCCATTCAGCATCGTTACGCGCCGTAGGCGCATCGGCAAAGCGTTGTTGGGCCAGCAGGCCGGAGAATAAATGATGCATGCCGCCAACTGGATCGCAGACGCTCATGGCACCAAACGTATCGCCGTGATAACCGCCACGGATGGTTAATAATTTGTTTTTTTCGGGGCGTTGTTGCGCTTGCCAGAATTGCAGCGCCATTTTGATGGCCACTTCCACTGCCACCGAACCGGAATCGGCGAAGAAAACGTGATTCATATTGGCCGGTGTGATTTCAAGCAGCTTTTTGGCCAGATCAGCGGCAGGTTGATGCGTCAGACCACCGAACATGACATGCGACATATCGTGCAACTGGTTTTCAATCGCCGCATTGAGCTCAGGTACGTTATAACCGTGGATGGCGCACCACCATGAGGCCATGCCGTCAATCAGCCGCCGTCCACCTTCCAGTTCGAGATAAACGCCTTCGGCGCGTTTGACCGGATAAGCGGAGATGGGATTTAACATGCTGGCGTAGGGATGCCAGACATGGGCTGCTTCGAAATCTTGCCAGTTTTGTTCGGGCTGGCTCACGCGGCCGGTTCCGGCGTAATCAGATTGCGTGTCAGGCCTTCAATGACAACCTGTTTATCTTCAACCGAAGCGCCCTTGACCAGTTTTTCGGCTTGCACAATCCGGCTTACCGCCGCTGTGAGTTCAGCGCCGCGCCAGGCGCGTGATTCTTCGGCTACTTTCTGACGCGCTTCGCCGAAGACCTTGGCAGCACCGAGTGGATTGCGATCGCGTTGAGACTCAAACCAGCGATACATCAGGATCTGCTGCATGCGCGTGCCGATCCATGAAACCATCTGCACTTCCGCCACCTGCTGCTCCCTGAGCAGGCGCATGCACAGGCCAACCGCTTCAGGCTTGCGCATAGCAATAGCGTGGCACCAGTCCTCCAGCGCATTGGGGGCGCGCTCGCCCAATAATTCAGCGGCGATATCCAGACCGATTTTTACGTTCGACCCGTTATCATACCAACGCAATCGTTCGATCATCTGGCGCGCGGCCAGACGCATGCCACATAAACGCTCACCCATCCATTGGCTCGCTTCGGGGCTGATATTCAGGCCGGATGCTGCCAGTTCCTGATCCAGCCAGCGCCGGAATCCGGCTTCATCGGGTTGCTTGAATTCGCATTGGGGCAGGGAAGCGATGGCTTTCATTTTTTTGTTCAAGGCCTTTTTCCAGTCGATGCCGGCAGCGCAGATAATCAGGCGGTGATCGGAACCAAGCGTTTCCACCAGTTGCAACAGGTGAGCGGTTTGTTTCGGATTGGCCGATTGGGCATTACGCACCAAGGCGTAACAGACGGAGGGGCCAAATAAACCCTGATTGCGGGATTCTTCCTCGATGCGCGATAATTCGCTGACATCGAGGCGCAGGCGCAAAGCACTTGCATCGCCTGCAGCCAGTAGCAAATCGGCAGCCTCGAACAGGGCATCGTGATCTTCACCGGAAAGGTAATAGATGTGGTGTTGCGGGGGTAGCAGCGTGTCCGGATTCAGACGCATTCCAAAACAACCAAATCAAAAGCATTTACCACAGAGGACACAGCGTTACACAGAGGAAAAATATAAAAGAAGAAGTCATGACCAGTGGTAACTGAGAGTGGTTTGTCCATAATCGGTCTAAAAACCGGAGTGGATGCGGCCAATGGCATCACTGAGCCACTGTTTGCTCAAATCAGCCTGTAAACGTTGCCTCGATGCTTCAATGCTGGTCGGTCCGCCGGTTACAAACACATCACCCTGACGCTGAATCAAACCGCTCTGCCAGACAGCCTTGTTATTGTTCTCAATGCTGATTGATCCAGCCAGAGTCATACGGTATTGCGTGGCCGCGCCATTGATATCAAACGTGGAGGGCGTAAATACAAGAGGCGTCATGGTGATGAAAACCGAGGCATGACGGGATCGATCTATCACTGAACCGGCATCAATGATCACATACTGCCCTGAATGCAAACGCTGCCGAAATTGAGATAATAGTGCCGCATTGGCATTACCCGTAATGCTCACCGTTTTTACATCGACAGGGATGGCACTGGAACCGTCACCATGGCCGACCAAATGATAAGCGCAACCGGACAACAGCATGAGCAGGCCAGTCAGCAACGCCGATGTGATGTGCCGCCTCAAGCGGGTCTGACCACGATATTGAGCAAGCGACCCGGCACCAGAATGATTTTGACAATCTGCATACCATCGAGCCACTTATTGATGCTGTCATCAGCCTGCGCGGCAGCCATGGCCTCGTCCTGCTCTGCATCCTTGGCAATGGTGATTTCACCGCGTTTCTTGCCCTGAATCTGTACCACCAGCTTGATTTCATCCTGCGCCAGCGCCGCTTCATCCACTTGCGGCCAATCAGCGACGACAGCTATCTCCTGCATGCCGAGGCGCTCGCCCAGTTCACATGCAAAATGTGGCACGAACGGTGCCAGCATGGCGGCCATTGCTTCCATGCCCTCCCTAAACGCAGCTTTGCCGGTCGCACCTGTCGGTTCATAAGCTTGCAGGCTGTTGCTTAATTCCATCAGGGCTGCGATGGCCACGTTAAAAGCAAAGCCATGTTCAAACGCGTGGGTTACTTTTTTAATGGTGGCGTGGATGGTCAGCCGAATCGCTTTGACGTTAGCCGGATCGTCATCGTCAGGATGATCGTCCAGCTTTTGCAGCAAGCGCCAGACACGACCCAGAAAACGGTGTGCGCCTTCCACGCCAGCCTCATTCCATTCCAGATCTTTTTCCGGCGGGGCGGCGAACAGGGTGAACAAACGCGCCGTGTCTGCCCCGAAGCGTTCGATAATGGTAGTCGGATCGACAGTGTTCTTCCTGGATTTGGACATTTTAACGCCGTCCAGGAGTACCATGCCCTGCGTTAGCAGGTGTTTGAACGGTTCATCGCCAACCTTTTTGGCATCAAACAGCCCGGCATCGCGCATCAGTTTATGGTAAAATCGCGCATACAGCAGATGCAGAACGGCGTGTTCAACACCGCCGATATATTGATCCACCGGCGCCCAGCGCGCCATGGCCTCGGCATCGACCATGGCATCCGCATTGCGCGGGCTGGTGTACCGGTTCATGTACCAGGATGATTCCATGAAGGTATCGAAGGTATCGAGCTCGCGCGTCGCAGGTTTGCCACAGTTGGGGCAATCGGCATGTTTGAACGCGTCACATTCAGTTAGCGGCGAAGCGCCGCCGGTTGGTTGCAAATGGGTTGGCAGGATCACCGGCAACTGATCATCGGGCACAGGCACTGCGCCGCAATCGGTGCAGTGAATAACTGGAATCGGCGCACCCCAATAGCGCTGACGTGATACCAGCCAGTCTCTTAAACGGTATTGCACACGCTTGCTGCCCTTGCCGTTATCGGTCAGCCATGCCGTGATGCTCTGTTTGGCCGCGTCGGAAGTCTGTCCGTCAAATGCGCCGGAATGGATTAACAGGCCGGCATCGGTAAATGCCGCTGCATCGATATCCCATGCACCGTTTTCGGGTGTGATTACCTGCTGGATAGTCAGGCCGTATTTTTTGGCAAACTCAAAATCGCGCTGGTCATGCGCCGGTACGCTCATCACCGCCCCGGTGCCATAACCCATCAATACGAAATTGGCCACCCAGACAGGAACCAGCTGGCCTGAAATCGGGTGAATGGCATTAAATCCGGTTGGCATACCCTTCTTTTCCATCGTTTCGACATCGGCTTCCTTGGTGGACATGGTGCTGCACTCATCCAGAAAAGCAGCCAGTTCGGGATTATTTGCAGCCGCCTTGATGGCCAGCGCATGGCCTGCCGCCACCGCCATATAGGTCACGCCCATCAGCGTATCCGGTCGGGTGGTGAAAATATCGAGCGTTTGAGCGCTGTCTTCCAGTCCGAAAATCACTTCAGCACCGCTTGATTTACCGATCCAGTTGCGTTGCATGCCGATTACTTTTTCCGGCCAGCCCGATAATTGGTCCAAATCGGTCAGTAATTCCTCGGCATAATCGGTGATGCGGATGAACCATTGTTTTAGGTTTTTGCGAATTACCGGTGTTTTGCAGCGCCAGCATGCGCCGTTTTCAACCTGTTCATTGGCCAGCACCGTGTGGCAAGGATTGCACCAGTTGACTTCGGCATTAGCCTGATAGGCCAATCCCTTTTCCATCAAGCGGGTGAACAGCCATTGTTCCCAGCGATAATAATCGGGGTGGCAGGTGGCGATTTCACGGCTCCAGTCGTACGACAGACCGAGCCGTTTTAGCTGGCCGCGCATCTGATCAATATTGGCATAGGTCCACTCAGCCGGTGGACGGTGATGTTCAATGGCGGCGTTTTCAGCCGGCAGGCCGAAGGCATCCCAGCCGATAGGATGCATCACATTGAAGCCCCGCATGCGTTTATAACGCGCCACGGCATCGCCAAGGCAATAATTACGCACATGCCCCATATGCAGATTGCCGGACGGGTAGGGGAACATGACCAGACAATAGTATGATTCCCTTTCATCATTCTCGCAGGCGGAATCTATGCCCGACTCACGCCACTGCTGTTGCCATTTTGCTTCAATTTCCTGTGCTGAATACCGCTCTGACACCGACTACGACCCCTTGGTTTGTTACCTAGATACTGCAAGTGATCGCACATACATAGCGCAAGCCCTTGATTCATCTGGGCTATTGAAAAAATACTCATCACCAATATAGGTGACTACATGTTTTTTCAATACGCCAGCTAAACCAATATCTTACACTCTGCACGCACGCTCACTTGCAGTATCTAGGTATTAGGTTGCGGATGATGATGGCATCCGCCCGGAATGGAAAGGGTGGTTTTTTACGGTGGTGAAGAATGTATGATCAAATGTAGGATCAGAATTCTCGGGCTTGTGCCTTCAGGCGTTTCGCACCAATCCCGCCCATCCACGCTTGCATGACTACATAAATAGTCTATGATGAGTTTGGCAGGGGGATTACAAAATGGATGAAAGTGTTGTATGAGTAAACGAAATATTTCTGATCCGAAGCTTTTTTTCGCCTCAATGCAGGCGCAATTTGATATCTTTATCAATCAGAAAAAACCAGACGAGCGTCAAGCTGATCAGTTTTCAGCACAGCAGGAAAAGTTGGATCATGAACTGGATCGATTGATGGGTGATGTGTATCATCATCCTGGCTTACTCATCCAGAAACAGCCCTTCCGGCCTACTCTCCGGGAAAAAGCAGATGATATTCTGGCTGACAAGCATAGGTCACCCAGCCCCCACCCGGCCACCAGCGCCAGGAAAGCTGCGCATTTATCAATAGATAGCGGCCCATCGTATTTCAATGCTCTGTCTGCTGTTTTCTCTGTTGCCTTTCTCATGATTCTGGCTGTGTCATGGTCTCTCTGGCCGACATCACACTGGAACTGGCCGTATGCGCCTCCTGATGCGCAGCGGGTTGATATTGCCGAGTCCGTTGATTCCGTGGAGGGAATAGATATTACCGAATCTGTTGCTTCTGGGGAGGTAGTAGATACCGACGGATCCGTTGCTTCAGTGGAGGTCAGCGATACTGCAGCAGAAAAGAGCAACCCGGTGAATACTATTTTGGCAGCCAACCCTACAGGCGCCGGAAATAAAGTGGTGCCAATACAGAAAAATCAGCCGGTGGAAACAATACTTGAAATTGTTCCCCCGATTGGACGCATTCGGAGTGAACCTGGCCTTCAGGGTAAAGTGGTTGCCAGATTGGAACACGGTAGCCTAGTCGTAGCGTTAGGCCGTCAAGGTCACTGGTTACGGGTGCGTCTTTCAGATAACCGGGAGGCCTGGGCGTATAAGACTATCGTAGCACCAATGGTAAACGAGAAGGATAAGGGTACGCAAATTCCGGGGAAATGATTTGTGTCAGTGCAATTGCAGGTATGGACTCATGGCGTGGTACATTGGCGTGCTTTTCTGAGAGCCTTAGCCATTTTAAGCCGCACCTTTCCTGAGCGGATGCCAGCGAGAGTAGCAGGCAAGTTCCAGCAGTGTTGAAGGCTTGCCTGTTTTTATCTTATTGTTCAGCGGCAGCTTAATAGCCGACCCATGTCCCTCACTCACCGCCATCTATTTTGAAATGCCATACCCGTGTCACATTGATGACATACATTGCGCGATTGAAAATGCGTTTGATCATATAAAGCGTTTGTGGAGAGTGATTTGAACAACCGAAAACATATTCGT
>CAZDFL010000013.1:0-20245 GCA_964504835.1 uncultured Zetaproteobacteria bacterium | reverse complement strand
ATCAGTACGCCATGGGCACATCGCTGGATCGGGCTTCGGCTGAAACCCAGTTATTTAAGCGTGGCATCTCCTTCAAAATTCCCGGTATGAAAATCGATGGCATGGATGTGCTGGAATACAAAAAGAAAATGAGCGAAGCCATTGAACATGCGCGATCGGGCAAAGGGCCGATTTTGGTGGAGGCGATGACCTACCGTTATCGCGGTCATTCCATGTCTGATCCGGCCACCTATCGCACCCGCGAAGAAGTCGATGAATGGCGTACCGGTCGCGATCCGATTGCCCGGATTCAGGCGCAGATGATTAAAGCGAAGCTGGCCACGGAAGAATCGTTCAAACAAAAGGATCGTGAGATCAAGAAAGAAGTCGCAGCCATCGCCAAGGCTGCCGAAGCGCAGCCACAACCCGATGCATCTGAGTTGTGGACAGATATATATACAGACCCGATTGAAGGTGCATACCCTTATCCGGGCAAGGTGGGCTGAATAAAATGAGTAAAATTACCTACCGCGAAGCATTAAATCAGGCCATGGCCGAAGAAATGAGCCGTGATGAAAACGTATTCCTGATGGGCGAGGAAGTGGCCGAATATAACGGCGCGTACAAAGTCTCACAGGGTTTGCTGGATAAATTCGGCTCCAAACGCGTCATTGATACGCCGATTACCGAGCTGGGTTTTGCCGGTCTCGGTGTCGGTGCGGCCATGACCGGCCTGCGTCCGATTATCGAGTTTATGACCTGGAACTTTGCCATGCTGGCGCTGGATCAAATCGTCAATGCGGCGGCCAAGATGAAATATATGTCCGGTGGCCAGTATTCGGTGCCGATGGTATTTCGTGGCGCTGGCGGTTCTGCCGCTCGCGTTGGCGCGCAGCATTCCCAGAGTCTGGAAAACTGGCTGGCCAATGTGCCGGGTCTGAAAGTGGTGATGCCATCCAATCCGGCGGATGCCAAGGGTTTGTTAAAAGCCTCGATTCGCGATAATGATACGGTCATCTTTATCGAGAACGAAATCAATTACGGCGATGTCGGCGAAGTACCGGATGAGGAATATATTATTCCGCTTGGCAAGGCTGATGTGAAACGTGCCGGTTCAGATGTGACCATCGTAGCGCATTCGCGCATGACCGGCTTTGCGCTAGCCGCAGCCAAAGAACTGGCCGCCGAAGGCATTGAGGCTGAAGTGATTGATCCGCGCACCATTCGTCCGCTGGATGAAAATACGATTATTCAGTCGGTGGTGAAAACCAATTGCGCGGTTGTGGTTGAAGAAGGCTGGCGTTTTGCTGGCATTGGCGCGGAGATTTCCGCCCGGATTATGGAGCGCGCCTTCGATGATCTGGACTCGCCGGTGATCCGTGTAACCGGCAAAGATGTACCGATGCCGTATGCCGCCAATCTCGAAGCGCTGGCATTGCCCAGCGTACGCGATATTGTAGAAGCCGCCCGCACCGCCTGTGGCCGTGCCTGATGGAACTCACCACGAAGCACACGAAGAGCACGAAGAAACCCTTTATTTGTTTCTTCGTGTACTCTGTGCCCTTCGTGGTAAATGAATTTGAGGTTTAAACATGCCGATTGATGTGTTTATGACGCAGTTATCACCGACCATGACCGAGGGAAAAATCGCCCGTTGGTTGAAGAAGGAAGGTGATACACTGGAATCCGGTGAAATTATGGCCGAAGTGGAAACTGACAAAGCGACCATGGAAATGGAAGTTGTCGATGAGGGGATCATGCACAAAATCCTCTCGCCCGAAGGCGCTACCGTCGCTGTGGGTGTTGCCATTGCCGTGATTGCCGAAGATGGCGAGGACGTGCCTGCTGATTATGTGCCGGAAAGCAACGAAGAAGTGGCTCCCGCAACCACACCTGCGCCGGAGCCTGTAGTCGAACCGGCTGCCCCCGTTCCAGCTCCAGTGGAGCCAAGCGCTGCCCCAGTCGCCAGAACAGGGCGAATCAAGGCCAGTCCGCTGGCACGCCGTTTGGCCAAACAAAAAGGCATCAATCTGGCCGCCATACAAGGCAGTGGCCCGAACGGGCGCATTGTCAAAGCGGATATCGAGAGCGCTTCACGGCGTGGCATCAGTCTGGGCGGTTCAACTGCTGCAGTTATACCACCGCCAGCACGTCCATTGCCGCAAGGCCCGCTGCCCTACCATGCCGATGAATATGATCGGCTTGAAAATTCCATGATGCGCAAAGCCATTGCCCGCCGTTTGTCTGAATCCAAACAGAGCGTGCCGCATTTCTATTTGAGCGTCGATGTGGCGATGGATCGTTTGATGGATTTACGCGCCCAGCTTAATGAGGCGGCAGATGGCGTCTTCCGCTTGAGTGTGAACGATTTCATTATCAAGGCCGTTGCCAAAGCGTTAACCGATGTACCGGCGGCCAATGCAAGTTGGACTGACGCCGATACGCTGATGCACAAACATGCGCATATTTCGGTGGCCGTGGCCATTGACGGCGGTTTGATTACGCCGGTGATTCGTTTTGCCGAGCAGAAGGGCATCACCGATATTTCCGCCGAAGTGAAAGAACTGGCAGGCCGCGCCCGCGCTGGTGAACTCAAGCCGGAAGAATATTCGGGAGGCACCTTCTCGATTTCCAATCTGGGCATGTACGGCGTCAAGCAATTCTCCGCCATTGTGAATCCGCCCGAAGGCGCGATTCTGGCCGTGGGCGGCACCGATGAACGTGCTGTTGTCGAGAATGGCAGCGTCGTGGTTAAAAAAATGATGACGCTGACGCTGTCCTGTGACCACCGCGTTGTCGATGGCGCAGTAGGTGCCGAGTTTCTCGCCGCCCTGAAAAAACATATCGAAACGCCTGCGAGCGTTCTGATTTAATTACTCACCACGAAGGACACGAAAAACACGAAGAAAGGCCAGACTTGCTTATTCTTCGTGTGCTTCGTGCTCTTCGTGGTTAACTCTTTTGAGGTTTTGACATGCCGATTGATGTATTTATGAGCCAGTTATCCCCGACCATGACCGAAGGCAAAATTGCCCGCTGGTTGAAGAAGGAGGGCGACGAACTGGTTTCCGGTGAAGTGATGGCCGAAGTGGAAACCGATAAGGCGACCATGGAAATGGAAGTCGTTGATGAAGGCGTTTTGCATAAAATCATTGCGCCGGAAGGTTCGATTGTGCCGGTTGGCGCGGCCATTGCAGTGATTGCCGAAGATGGTGAGGACGTACCCGCTGATTATTTACCGGAGAGTTCCGGAGTCGAAATGGCAGTGTCAGCAGAAACCGCTCCGGCAGAAGAAGCGGCGGAACTGGCTGCCGAGTCCGCGCCCGAAGCGCAGGCTGCGGCAGAAATCGGCCATGCCGTGCACGATGCGGCCGAAGCCGTTGAAGAAGAACATGAATTAAGCCTCAAACCAGCCGGTTTGTTTAATGCCGATGGCGATTACGATGTGCTGGTGATTGGCGCTGGCCCCGGCGGCTATGTAGCGGCCATTCGCGCTGCACAACTGGGTCTGAAAGTGGCCTGTATCGAATCCACCCATCTGGGCGGCATCTGTTTAAACTGGGGCTGTATCCCGACCAAAGCATTATTACGCACTGCCGAAGTGATCAATATCATCCAGCACAGCGGCGATGCATTGGGGCTGGGTGTATCCGAGGCCAATCCCGATCTGGAAAAAGCTGTGGCTCGTTCGCGTGCCATTTCCGCCAAATTAAATGGCGGTATCGGTTTTTTGTTCAAGAAAAACAAGATTGAACATATCGAAGGTTTTGCTTCATTCGAATCGGGCAATAAACTGATGGTGAAAGATAACGACGGCAACAGCACGCAGGTCACGGCCAAACATGTGATTGTGGCGACTGGCGCACGGGCGCGCGCCTTCCCCGGCATGGATGTCGACAACGACGTCATCATCACCTACAAGCAGGCGTTGGCTCCGAAATCGCTACCGAAGAAACTGGTGGTGATCGGCAGTGGCGCAATCGGCATGGAATTCGCCTATTTCTACAAGGCCATGGGCTCAGATGTGACGGTAATTGAAGCTGCTGATCAGATTCTGCCGCTGGAAGATCATGAGATTTCCAAGCTGGTAGCGCGTTCGTTCAAGAAACAGAAGATCAAGATTATCACCGGCGCGATGGTGTCCTCGGCCAAAAATACCGATGGCGTAGCTGTGGTGGAATATGAAGCCAAGGGTAAGCAGGCAACAGTTAAAGGCGATGTCTGTCTGGTCGCTGTCGGCGTGATTGGCAATACCGATAATATCGGCGCGGAAAACACATCCATGCAGATTGAACGCAATACCATTGTCGTGGACGACTGGTACCGCACCGATCATCCGGGCATCTATGCCATTGGCGATGTGGTCGGTGCGCCAGCGCTGGCGCATGTGGCCAGCCATGAAGGCATCGTTTGCGTTGAGGCGATTGCCGAGAAGCATCCGCATAAAGTCGATTATGGCAATGTGCCGGGTTGCACCTATTGCCAGCCGCAGGTCGGTTCTATCGGCAAGACGGAAAACCAGTGTAAGGCCGAGGATATCCCGTACAAAGTCGGGCGCATGTCCTACAATACCAATGGCAAAGCCATGGGCCTAGCCGAAACCGACGGCATGGTCAAAACCATCTTCCATGCCGAAACCGGTGAATTGTTGGGCGCACACATTGTCGGCGCGGAAGCGACTGAAATGATTGTCTCGCTCGGGGTAGCCAAAACGCTGGAAACCACCGAAGCGGAACTGGCTCACCATATGTTCCCGCATCCGACGCTATCGGAAATGATTCATGAATCCGTACTCGATTCGGATGGTCGCGCTATTCATATCTGATAGCTGTATAAGGCGAGATATGGCACGCGTGTAGCTATTGAGTAACAAAATGATTGATTCTGTTATTCAAGAGCGCCGCCGCTCGCGTTATGAACACCCAACGATTGAGTAACGAAATGGTAAACTCACCATTTTGTTGCTCAAGAGAGAGCTACAATTAAAAGTGGTATTTGATGGCAGTCGTATAGGTGTTGGCTTCCAGGCCTCTGTAATTGGTGCCGATGGTGGCTGCCGTATTATCCGGTTTACCGAGCATATGGGTGACTTCGGCATCAATAGAATAATCATCGCTCACCTGATAATTAAATCCGGCGCCAAAGGCGTAGCTGATGCGGTTTTTACTCTGCCTGGCTTTGCCTGCGGCCTGATAGGTGCTATGCACCACCGCAAATCCAGCCAAAGCATATGCCGTGAGTTCTTCGGTTAAGGCAATCTGCGGCTTAATATAATGCGCCACGAAATCCATACGTTGCTTGGGCTGAGGCGCAATCGCATCACCATCGCCACTGCTGGCAGTGCCACCCAGGCGAATCTCCGCACTGAAATATTCATTGAAATGGTGCCCTAAAATCATATAGCCGCCGAACACAGTATCGTGATTCAGGCCGTTGCTGAGGCTGAATGCACCCAGTCCTGCCCCAACATAATGTTCGCCTGCCGCCATAGCCGGGCTGGAGAATCCCAGTGCCAGTATCGTGATGAGTGCTTTGATGTGGTTGCGCATAATGAATCTCCATTGTTTGATGGAGCGGCATGATAACCACCTATCGACAGGAATAAACCTTTGCCTTTCGCTGGGCTTGCCCTCTGTGTCTGATTTACACATACAACATGCCGACATGCAATTCTGGCAAGCGACTGCATGCACAGTTAGGTTTGCCATCCGAATTTTCGAGGGAGTTACCGTGCTAACGTTTCAGGAATTAATGCTTACATTACAACATTTTTGGGCCAAACGCGGTTGCGTGGTGCAACAGCCATACGATTCAGCGATGGGCGCAGGCACGTTCCATCCGGCAACTTTTCTGCGTGTGCTTGATGATAAAGACTGGCGTTCAGCCTATGTGCAACCCTGCCGCCGTCCGACCGACGGGCGCTACGGGGAAAACCCGAACCGGCTGCAACACTATTACCAGTTTCAGGTGATCCTCAAACCGGCTCCCGAAAATATCCTTGAACTCTATCTCGATTCATTGCGCACCATTGGCATTGATCCTGAAGTGCATGATATTCGTTTTGTCGAAGACGATTGGGAGTCACCCACCCTCGGAGCATGGGGCCTGGGCTGGGAAGTCTGGCTCAATGGCATGGAAATCACCCAATTCACCTATTTCCAGCAGGTCGGCAGTGTGGAGTTATCACGCACGCCGGGTGAAATCACCTACGGGCTGGAGCGGCTGGCCATGTATATTCAGGGCGTTGAAAATGTATTCGATCTGGTCTGGGTGGAAACCGAAGATGGCAAGCAGGTCAAATACGGTGAGGTGTTCCATCGCAACGAAGTGGAATTCTCCACCTATAATTTCGATGAGGCAGACAGTAGTTGGCTGCATGAGCAATTCGATCATGCCGAGGGTGAATGCAAACGTTTAACCGAAAAGAATCTCGTATTGCCCGCTTATGAGGAAGTGATGAAAGCATCGCACGCGTTTAATTTGCTGGATGCGCGTGGCGCAATTTCGGTAGCCGAACGGCAACGTTTTATTGGCCGGGTGCGAGGCTTGGCGCGCACCGTGTCGCGTGCCTATGCGGGAGTTGAGGCATGAGCGATATGAATCCTTTATTGATCGAAATTGGCGCGGAAGAAATTCCGGCAGGTGTGGCTCCGCGCATGGGCGCGGTGTTGAAAACTGCCGTGGAAAAGTTGCTGGCCGATGCCAATGTCGCACCTGAATCCATCCGGCTTGGCGTGTCACCGCGTCGATTGTTATTGCATGCGCCCGCTTGCAAAGTGATGCAGGCGGATCGCGAGGAAACTCTCTGGGGGCCGCCGGAGCGCGTGGCCTATAAAGATGGACAGCCGACTGGCGCTGCGCATGGCTTTGCCAAGAAATCCGGTCTATCTCTGGATGCTTTTGAGCTGGCCGATAAGGGCGATGGCAAGGGTAATTATATGAAAGCGGTGCGAACCGTCGCAGGTCGCCCGGTCGCCGAGATCATTGCTGAAGCGATGCCAGCCATATTGCGCAAGCTGCCCAGCCCCAAACAGATGCAATGGCAGGATGGTGCAACCCGCAGCGATGCCTTTATTCGTCCGATTCGCTGGATGGTGGCGCGGCTCGGTGATGCGGTGATTGATTTTACCTATGCAGGGGTCAAAACAGGCGTAATGAGTCGCGGCCATCGCGTGCATGGTTCAAGTGGCGAGATGGATGTGAACAACCCGTTCGGCTGGCTGGAATCTCAATATGTGCGCGCCGACCGTAATACGCGCAAAGCGCTAATTTCCGAGCAACTGGCACAAGCTGCGCTCGCTGAAAATGTCACCCTGGTAGCCGATGAGGCGCTGCTCGAAGAAGTGACCGATCTGGTCGAATGGCCTCAGGCTATTGCGGCGCGATATAACGACGATTTCCTGCGCCTGCCTGAAGAAGTCAGTCGCATTGAATTGAAGCATCATCAGCGCTGTTTTTCATCGTACGATGCCGATGGCAAGGTCAGCCCGGTGTTTTTCACCGTGGCCAATATTGCCTCGAAAAATCCGGCTGCCGTAGCGCATGGCAATGAACGCGTGGTCAATGCACGTCTGGCCGATGCAGCCTTCTATTTTGATCGTGACCCGCAACAATCACTCGATGCCCGGGTTGAAAAACTCTCTGAAATAGTTTTTCAGGATGGCTTGGGTATGGTCGGCGATCAGGTGCGCCGTATGCGCGCTTTTGTACTCGATAATGCCAAAGCGCTCGGCGTGGATGCCAACAATGCCCAACGCGCAGCCTTGTTGTGTAAATCCGATTTAACCACCGGCTTGGTTGGCGAATTCCCTGAATTACAGGGATATATGGGTGGCATCTATGCCCGCATGGACGGGGAGAATGATGCCGTTGCTGCCGGTATTGAGCAGCATTATGCGCCGACTGGTGCCGATGATGATTTGCCGGCCAACCGCATTGCTCGCGCTATCGGTATTATTGAGCGCACCGACAAACTGCTGGGCTATTTCCATCTTGGCCGCATTCCGACCGCCAGCGCCGACCCGTTCGGCCTGCGCCGCGCCGCCATCGGTTTGATTCGCTTGCTGACAGATTCGCAGTGCCCGATTGATATGACGCTGGAAAAAGTGATTGATGAGGCAGCCAAACAATGGAATCAACAACGTGTGACGATTGCCATCGCTGATGATACCAAAGCGAAGGTCTATGCTTTTGTGATTGAACGATTGCTCGGCCTGAGCGGCAACCTGGGCTTTTCCAGAACCTCAATCGATGCCGCAGTAAACTCATCTGAAACACGCCCGTTGTATCGGGAGGCGCTGATTGCCCGTCACCTGTCAGGTTTTGAATCTTCCGATGAGGGTCAAGCTATTGCCGCTGCCAACAAACGCATCGCCAATATCCTGAAAAAAGCAGGTTCCATCCCGAATGCAGTAGACATTGATCTATTCAATGAGAGCGCCGAAACCGCGCTCTATGAGGGACTCATCAAAGCTGAAACGGATTTTCAGGCTGCTGTTTCGACAGGTGATTTCGAAGCCAGCATTGCGCCCGCATTAAGCGTGCTCGCGCAGCTCAGAGCGCCAGTGGATAGCTTCTTCGATGATGTAATGGTTATGGCTGAGGATGAAGCCGTACGTGGCAATCGTTTGGCACTACTGGCTCGCCTGCGCGCCCTGTTCCTGAATCTGGCTGATGTGTCACGGCTGTAGCAGTTGCGCGTCTTTCTGATGTGATGCTGTATTTGACTTTAACGGGTTGGGCAGGGAGGAAATATGAGCGGACAAGGCAATGAAAGTTACAGAGAGCAAGCGCTAAAGTTGTATCCGTGGGTGTGTGGACGTTGCGGACGCGATTTCACCGGCAAGCAATTGCGTGAACTCACGGTGCATCATCGAGATCATAATCACAGCAATAACCCACCCGATGGCAGCAACTGGGAATTGCTCTGCATCTATTGTCACGATAATGAACATCAGCGCTATCTGGAAGCCGATGCGCAGGGTGAAATTAAGCGCCAAGATGAACCTGCTACAACGTTCAAAGGTTTGGCAGGGCTCAAGGATTTATTAAAAGATATGGATCAGTAAAAGCGCTGAATCACATCGGCCAGCGTACTGCTGCATTTGGGGCAGCAGCATGGCTCGCGCTCATCCAGTCTGAATGTCGTTTTGCATTTACGGCAGCGGTATAAAATCTCCATCATTCAGCCGTTGCCGAGCCTGGACTGCTATCGCACCACAAGGCGCTAATGGGTAATGCGTAGAAATGCTCGCCAAATGGCAATACCTTGTCCCCCATATACACCACCACGCCCCGCTGGAATTTATTGCCAACCGTTTCTGCAAGCGCCCTTAAACCCGAAAAGTCCGAGGTGGCAACATTGGCTGAAGCCTTTACCTCAATCCCGACAATCCTTTGTCCCGCATCCTCCAGCACGATATCAACCTCCCTGCCGCTGGATGTGCGAAAATGGTAAGCATTGATATCCATGAGAGAGAAATCGATTAGCTTGCGAACCTCCTGCAAGACGAAGCTTTCCAGTAGTGGGCCGAGCGATTGTGAAAGTGATAGCGCGCCAGCATCGGTTTCACCACGTAAGTGTGTAGTAAGACCTGAATCGAGCAGGTGAACCTTGGGCGATTTGACCAGCCGCTTGCCCAGATTCGATGACCATGCAGGCAACGGTTGGAAAATAAACGTGGCTTCCAGTAAAGATTGATAGCGCCGCAATGTGGTGTGCGCCAGCCCCGAGGTGCGCGATACCTCGGATATATTCATCAATCCGGCGGTGCGAGCCGCCAGCAGCGCAAGCAACCTGGGCATGTCGGTTAAACCGTCGATACTGGCCAGATCACGCACGTCGCGTTGCAATAAGCTGCTGATGTAGCTACGAAACCACGCGTTTCTTCTGTCCTGCGTCGGCCTGCCTGCAAGTTCGGGATATCCTCCGGTGATGATTCGCTGACAAACATCATTTCGATTCACATCAATTGTCATCACTTGCCATGGATGATCTGAAAACATGGATTCGATTAGTCCGCTCTCCGCACCTGATAACTCGGCCTGCGAAAGAGGTTGCAGTGGCAGTATTTCCATGCGCCCGGCCAACGATTCAGATAATTTTGGCAATAGAAACACATTGGCGGAACCAGTCAGCAGAAAACGACCCGGACGTGGATCCTGATCCACAGCCATCTTGATGACGGGAAACAATTCAGGCGCATGTTGCACTTCATCAATCACCAGAAAATCACCGGCAGCATGAATCAACGCAGATGGATCGGAGCGCGCAAGCCCTGCTACAGCTGGATCATCAAGCGTCAGATACTGGCCATGTCGCTGTTCGGAAATGGCTTGAGCAATCGTGCTTTTCCCTGTCTGACGTGCGCCATTAAGCAACACCACGCGGGTATCAGCAAGCGCTGCTCGAAGCTTTAACTCAATATATCGCCGGTACATGGCAGAATATTAGCCATTTGGTGGCGAATTTACAAGGCCACCTGTTGCTTTGCAGGTGTAAATTCATCAGGCAAAGGATTTAAAGACATACCGGGCTGGAAAAGCTGTGGGCCGAAATAGCGAAGCGTCATCCGGCAGGTTCATGCCTGTGTAGGCGGGAAATCAAAAACATTTCACTACAGAGGACGCAGAGTTTCACAGAGTAAAACCATAACCAGTAATAAACCACCCCGTAGCAAACTGCGGAGGAATTAGGCCCATAGATGTTCACTTGTTGGCTTTGATTCCCATTGGCGCATCCGGGCCGAGCAGGATGGCCAGCCAACGTGTTTGTTCACCCGATTCCAGCGCCAGTTTTATAATCATGGTCAGCGGCACCGATAACAGCATGCCGACCGGCCCCAATACCCAGCCCCAGAATACCAACGAGAGGAATACGACCAGCGTGGAGAGCCCCACCCCTTTCCCCATGAATTTCGGTTCGACCACATTGCCCATCACCACATTGGCAAGCACATAACCCAGCCCGGCCACCAGCGCTTCGCCGCCACCGAGTTGTACCAAAGCCAGTAATATCGCAGGAACAGCCGCGATGATAGAGCCTATATTGGGTACGAAATTAAACAGGAATGCCACCAGCCCCCACAAGATCGGATAATCGACACCAATCACAGCCAGCCAGATGGCGATAAACACGCCGGTGGCCAGACTGACCCAGCTTTTGATGGAAAAATATGCTCCGACACTGACCACAAAGGTTTCAAACCCCTGAATCGATGGGGCGTATTTCCCCATGGTATGCCATTTATGAGGCAATGCAGCCGCTTCAATAAGCAGGAACACAACGGTCAGGAGAATCAGGAATGTATTGGTGAGCGCATTACCGAGTCCGGCCAGTAGCTGGCCTGCCATGCCCATGGCGGCGGATGGATCAAGCGCCGCCAGCACCGATTCCGACGAGATGGAAATACCCATGCCCGTCAGCCAGTTCAGAGCGCCGCCGGTCAATGCTTTTAAACGCTCCTGATAGCTGGGCAGATTGTGCGAGAAATCGGCGATGGATGATCCCACGAATGCGCCAATCAACAGGCCGGTTAAAACAATGACCAGTGCAATAACCAGCACAGCTACGCCGCTGGGGATGCCTCTGGCCGTGAGCCAGTTTAATGGCGGCAAGCAAATAATAGCGATAAATGCAGCCAGCAAAAAAGGCACCAGCAGCGATGCGGCAGCCTGCATACCTGCCACGACCACGACAAATGCAGCAGCGCCGATCAGAAAGTTGCGATTGCCCGAATAAACCATCTATTCAAACTCACTCAGTCGCGAATCATCGATATCAAATGCAGTTTCGCCGGTCGCAAACATCAGTTTGATATAGGGAATACAGCCGCCGCATTCGACGCCGCAACGAGTTGCAGCCTGCGCCGCTTCAAAATTCTCAAAGGGTTTCAGTTGCTCAAAGGTTTTACCGATACATTCACAGCGGTTGACCTGTTCTTCTTCCATGCTGTCCTCACTCATGCCGGTTCCTGCGTTTTCTGAATATCGGATACTGGCCGATATCACCGCCAAACGGCAAGCGCAGCATGTAGCCCAGTTGGTGGGTCGGTGCCGATTGCAGGTGTTCCAACCCGATGGTCATGTCTGCATGGCCGCGTTGCGGTTGCGCACGATAAGTGCCGAACAAACGATCCCAGGCAGACAGATTAAAGCCGAAGTTACTGTTGGTTTCAGTTTTGATGATGGAATGGTGAACCCGGTGCACATCCGGCGTAATCACCAGCAATCGCAGCAGTTGATCCAGTCTGGGTGGCAGGTGGTAGTTGGCATGATTAAACATGGCCATGCCGTTAAGCACGATTTCAAATATAATGACAGCCAGAACAGGTGCGCCAAGCAGCGCGACCACTGCCATTTTGATCAGCATCGACAGCATAATTTCAACCGGATGAAAACGTAACCCGGTGGTGACGTCAATATCACGGTCGGCATGATGTACCATATGCAACCGCCATAAGATCGGCACGGCATGAAACAGCACATGTTGCCCGTAAATCACCAGATCGAGCAATATCACTGCAGCGATGACGGTCAGACCTTCCGACCATGCCAGCCAGTTGAACAGGCCAAAAGCGTGTGTATTGGCCCATAATGCGGCGGCAATTGCACCACCTGGCAACAACAGCCGGACAATAAGAACATCAATGACGACAATGCCCAGGTTGGCTGCCCAACGCTTTCGACCAAAGCGTAATGAACGGCGTGGCGCAACGGCTTCTGCCGCCATCATCAGGAGCAAGACAGTAAAAAAAACGGCGAGCCGCGCGGTTGTTGAATCCATCTCGTAATCCTGAATGAAAACCAACGCCAGGCAAAGAAGTGCCGAAACTCGTGCGTATGCTTCACCGGCGGTGCGTAAATTCCGCTTGGTGACAGTGGTCACTGCATATAGCTTGCCGCTAAGGTTGATTGCCGAGCATCAACTAAACCGTTTATCCGGTTAACATGAAACAAACAACGCGATTGCATGTTTTTTCACCCTGTGGCGATATTGCTATCACGAGGCGAAACAAACCATGCGCGTTAGGAGGAAGTAATATGAAACGCATTTTGTTCACAACCATTGCCGCAGGACTAATCCTGAGCGCTTGCGCCAGCAATCCGAACGACCCCAACATACATACCAAACAAAATGCAGCAGCAGGTGCGGCTCTTGGCGCGCTTGCCGGTGCAGTTATCGGCTATCAAAGCGACCATTCCGGCGGTGCGCTACGCGGCGCATTGATTGGCGGTGCCGCAGGTGGTGTGCTTGGCGCCGGCACCGGCCTGTACATGGACAAACAGCAAGCTGAATTTAACCGGCAACTGGCCGATGAACGCCGCAGTAATCAAATCGAGGTTGAACGCCTGAAAAACGAGAATCTGAAAATCACCATGAATTCCGAAATTTCGTTCGCTTATAACTCGTCCCAGCTCACACCTTCATTTCACAATACACTGAATAAAGTGGCAGACATTCTAAACCGCTATCCACGCAGTTCCATCCGGATTACCGGCCATACCGATAGCCGTGGCTCGGCTGAATACAATCAGCGTTTGTCCGAACAGCGCGCCGAGTCCGTCAAATATTACCTGGCGGATCGCGGTGTGGATGCGCGCAGGATTGTGGCAGATGGCCGTGGCGAATCGCAGCCCAGAGCCTCCAATAACACAGAAGCCGGTATGCAGTTAAACCGCAGGGTGGAAATGCTGATTATACCGGATAAAAATATTCAGTAAGCAGGCGCTCACATCAAAAGCCCGGCCTTGTGCCGGGCTTTTTTTGCCCTGAGCTGTTTCCCATGAATAAGCGCATGGATGCACTTATATCGACATGCACTACACTTGGCCGCTATGAGTGCTGATAAACTGAAAATTTATATTCCTGCGTTTATGCTGGCGTTGCTGGGGTTCGCTATTGCTTACCAGTTTGTCGATCCTGCACCGCCGTCCAGCCTGACATTTTCTGCCGGTCAGAAAGGTGGTGCCTATTACGCCTATGCCGAGCGCTATCGCGATTACCTCAAGCAACGCGGCATCAGTGTCGAGATTCTGGAATCGGCTGGCTCGGTGGAGAATGTGCAGCGACTACAATCCGGACACGCCGATATCGCCTTTGTCCAGAGCGGTATTGTTGCGGGCGATGACCCGCACCTGCAATCTCTCGGCAGCATGTATTATGAACCCTTGTGGGTGTTTTTACGGCGGGATTTGGATGTACATTTCCTGCGCGACCTCAAAGGCAAACGTATCGCCGTCGGCTTAAACGGCAGCGGCACGCAGGCGCTGACCATGCAGTTATTAAAATCCAACGGTATTGATGCCGACAATACGACGCTCTCGTCATCTGATACCGCGACGGCGACCAGCGCGCTAATGCAGGGCAAGCTTGATGCGCTGTTTATTGTTTCGGCGGCCGCCAATCAAGCGGTGCAGACGTTGCAGGCCAGTGATGGCATTCGCCTGCTTGGCATGCAGCGCGCCGAAGCTTATACGCGGCGCATCGATGCATTATCATCGGTGCGTTTACCGCAAGGGGGATTGAATCTCGCCCTGAATATCCCGGCTCAGGATACGCAGCTACTGGCCAGCACGGCCACGCTCATTGTGCGCAACAATTTGCATCCGGCTCTGCAAGGTTTAATCATGCAAGCCGCCAGTTCAATTCACCATGGCAGCAGCCTGTTTGCCGGAGCCGGAACATTTCCCGCCCCCCGGCGTACCGGATTGGCGCTGAGCAAAACCGCTACCCATTATTATAAATCAGGGCCGCCTTTTTTGCAGCGTTTCCTGCCCTTCTGGGCGGCCACCATGATCGACCGATTGAAGGTGATGCTGCTGCCGTTTATTGCCTTGTTATTGCCCCTGTTCAAGATTCTTCCACCTTTGTATCGCTGGCGCATTCGCTCGCGTATTTACCGCTGGTATGAAGAACTGGGCAATATTGACCGGACGCTGGCTGACGGATTCAACCCTGCACTGTTGAAGGATATCGCACGCATCGAAATGGAAATCAGAAAGGTGAATGTACCGCTTCCCTATGCACAGGAATTGTATGATCTGCGACTGCATCTGGCACTGGTGCGCGACCTGCTTGAGAAGAGAGGGCTTGAGAAAGCCCACGTCGAAAAGGAAACATCATGAATAAAACTAAAATTGAACTGCTGGCACCAGCCGGCACGATTAAAAATATGCGCTACGCTTTTGCCTATGGTGCAGATGCCGTTTATGCCGGTCAGCCGCGTTATTCATTGCGCGTGCGCAATAATGATTTCCAGCTGGAGAATCTGAAAACGGGCATCGATGAAGCGCATGCGTTGGGGCGCAAGTTCTTTGTCGCCAGCAATTTGCTGCCGCACAACAATAAACTCAAACGCTACCTGGAACACATGCAGCCGGTCATAGATATGCATCCGGACGCGCTGATCATGGCCGACCCCGGCCTGATTATGATGGTGCGCGAACGTTGGCCTGAAATGCCTGTCCACCTGTCCGTGCAAGCCAATACGATGAATTGGGCGGCGGTGAAATTCTGGCAATCGGTCGGGGTAAAACGGATTATCCTGTCGCGCGAACTTTCGCTCGATGAAGTAGCGGAAATTCGCCAGCAATGCCCGGACATTGAAATCGAAGTGTTCGTACACGGGGCGCTATGCATGGCCTATTCGGGCCGCTGTTTGCTGTCCGGCTATTTCAATCATCGCGATGCCAATCAGGGAAGCTGCACCAACGCCTGTCGCTGGGAATACGGCATGGAAAAAGCCGCCGAGGATATCAGCGGCGATATTATTCCAATTGAGAATATTTCAAGCACTGTGCTGAATGGCATGAATGCACAACCGTTTGCCGAGACTGGTAACGTTGAGCGTCACCCGCTGGCTGATCAGGTGTATACGCTGAGCGAACCGAATCGTCCCGGCGAGAAAATGCCTGTATTTGAAGATGAACATGGCACCTATATTATGAATTCGAAAGATTTGCGCGCCGTGCAACATGTTGAGCGGCTGGCGCAAATCGGCGTGGATTCGCTGAAAATCGAAGGGCGCACCAAATCGCATTATTATGTCGCCCGCACAACGCAAACGTATCGCCAGGCCATTGATGATGCCGTAGCCGGTAAACCTTTCGATGCAGCGCTGATGTCCCAACTCGATGCACTGGCCAACCGAGGATATACCGACGGTTTTTATACCCGCAAGCGCTCATCGGCCAGCCAGAATTATGACACCGGCAATTCCACCTTCGATACCCAGCGCTTTGTCGGTGAAATCGTAGCTTACGATGCACAAAAGAAGCTGGCTGAAGTCATCGTCAAAAACAAATTCTCGCTGGGTGATTCGGTTGAGTTGGTCAATCCAGGCGGCAATGTGACGTTCACCGTCGAAACCATCAACGATGCCCGTTCCGGCAATCCGATGGACGTTGCGCCCGGCAGCGGCCATCAGGTCAGGATTCCCGTACCTGTAGAGCCGGATATGCATGCGCTGCTGGCGGTGAACCTGAAGCAGCCTTGTTAGTTACTTATCCGTGATAATCTAATGCAAAACGCACAAGAATTTTTACCGCCTGAAAACATATACGTCAAAAGATCAAAAGGTTCTTACCACAGAGAGCACAGAGGAGGTCAAAATCTTCATGTTTTGGTTTTCTCTGCTTTTCCTCTGTGATCTCTGTGTACTCTGTGGTGATTTTTTTCTGTATTTTTGTAAAATTAGAAAGCTATTTTAATGCGATTGTCCTAGCAGCCTGTACCCCGCCGTTGTAAATCGTTAGGTTTTGCAACATGCGCATTTGCCATATTGGATTAAATCACAAAACCGCGCCGGTTGAACTGCGCGAGCGCCTTGCCGTTGGTGAGGCTGAAATCGCCGAAATTCTGCAACAGCGCATTGCCTGCCCGGCCATCCGCGAAGCGGCGCTGCTGTCTACCTGCAACCGCGTTGAAATGACCGTTGTCACCCATGATCCGGATGCGGCCATTGCCGCAGTGCATGAATGGTTTGCCGAAAAAGCTGGCATGGACATGGAAGAGGTGTGCGAACATCTGTACTCCCACACCACCGATCACGCCATCAAACACCTGTTTGCCGTCGCTTCAGGACTGGATTCGCTGGTGCTCGGGGAACCGCAGATTCTCGGTCAGGTCAAAGCATCCTATGAACATGCGCTGTCAGCAGGCAGCGCCGGCCATGTGTTGCACCGGCTGTATCAATCCACCTTTAGCGCCGCCAAACGCGCCCGCAGTGAAACGGGCATTGGCAAACAGGCGGTGAATATCTCCTCCTGCGCGGTCGAACTGGCGCGCCATATCTTTGGCGATCTGGCCGGTAAAACCGTATTAATCATGGGCGCAGGCGAAATGGCCGAACTGGCTGCCCGCCACCTGAAAGGCAACGGGTGTACGGATATTCTGGTTGCCAACCGCACCCTCAAACGCGCCCAGAATCTGGCGCTGGAATTCGAGGGGCACGCGCTGACCATGGAACAATTGCCCGATTATCTCGATGCTGCCGATATTGTGCTTTCCAGCACCGGAGCCAACACCTTTGTCCTGCTGCCCGACACCGTGGAAGCCGCCATGAAAAAACGCCGTGGCAAACCGATGTTTCTGGTGGATATTGCCGTACCGCGCGATATCGATCCGCGCATTGCCGATATTGATGGTGCCTACCTCTACGATATTGATGATTTGCAGCAGGTGGTGCAGGGCAATGTCGAACATCGCGAGCACGAAGCCGAGTTGGCCGGACAAATCATCAATGAGGAAACCGCATCGTTTCTACGCTGGCTAAAATCGCTTGAATCGGTGCCGCTGATTCGCAGCATCCAGCAACAGATGGAAACCCGGCGCAGTGAAGAAATGGAAAAAGCACTGCGTTATATGAAAGGGTTTGATGCCGCCCAGATTGAAGCGGTGGAGCGATTCAGTAAATCGCTGATGAAACGCTATATGCACCCGACACTAAGTACGCTGAAAAAGCTGCCGGACGATATCGAAGGCGATTTACTGATGGGCGCTGCTACGCGTTTGTTCGATATCGATTCGCCCACGCATGAGCAAGCCGACATGAACGCCTCTCAAAAGGGGAACAATGAACACTCGTCTGGATAACATTCTCAGGCGACGTGAAGAAATCACCATCAACCTTGCCGACCCCAACATCACATCCGACAACAAACGCTACACCAAATTAACGCGCGAATTTTCTGAAATCCAGCCGGTTGCTGAAGAGGCTTCCAGCTATCTGAATCTACAACAACAGTTGCAGGACAACCGTGATATGGCTTCTGATCCGGATTGCGATGCAGAGCTTCGTGATCTGGCTGAATCCGAGATAGTTGAACTGAAACAGGCGCTCAGTGACAGTGAAAGCCGTTTAAATATGTTGCTCTTGCCCAAAGACCCGAATGACGCTCGCGATATTATTCTCGAAATCAGGGCGGGCACGGGTGGCGATGAGGCGGCGTTGTTTGCGGCGAATCTGTTTCGCATGTATTGCCGCTATGCGGAAACGCAGCGATTTAAAGTTGAAATATTATCGGGCAGCGATACCGGCATTGGTGGCTACAAGGAAGTGATTGCTCAAATCACCGGACAGGGTGTGTTTTCCCGCTTTAAATTTGAATCCGGCGTCCACCGCGTACAGCGCGTTCCGGAAACCGAGTCAGGTGGCCGCATCCATACCTCGGCCTGCACAGTGGCTATTTTGCCGGTGGCGGAAGAAGTCGATGTGAATATCCGCACCGAAGATTTACGCATTGATGTGTATCGTGCATCCGGCGCTGGTGGCCAGCATGTCAACAAAACCGAATCAGCCGTGCGCCTGACCCATTTACCCAGCGGCATTGTGGTCACCTGTCAGGATCAGGCCAGCCAGCATAAAAACAAGGCACAGGCGATGAAAGTCTTGCAAGCGCGTTTATTCGATCAGGAGCAATCCTCCGCCGATGCCGAACGTGCCGAAGCCCGCAAGGGCATGGTCGGTTCGGGTGATCGATCAGAGCGTATCCGCACCTACAATTTCCCGCAGGGGCGTATCACCGATCACCGCATCAATCTGACCTTGTACAAACTGGAACAGATCATTAACGGCGATATGGGTGAATTGATTGATGCGCTGCTCACCCATCATCAGGCCGAATTACTCGCCGCCCAGTCGTAAACACCGGTGAATACCCGTCAACTGCTCAGGCAGGCTGCCGCACAACTCAAACAGGCGGGATGTGATGCACCGCGCCTGGATGCGGAATGTTTGCTGATGCATGCCTGGCAGGTGGGTCGGACTGATTTAATTATTCGCGCTGATGACATCGTACCGGATTCTGTTGTCGCAGCTTTCAACGCCTTGCTGCAACGGCGCATCCGGCGGGAACCGCTGGCTTATATTCTCGGGGAAAAGGAATTCTGGTCGCGTTCGTTTCAGGTTACGCCCGACGTGCTGATTCCGAGGCCGGAAACCGAGCATCTGATTGAAGCGGTACTGGCGCGCTTTCAGGATCGAAACAGGGATTACCATTTCTGCGATATCGGAACCGGCTCCGGCTGCATTGCGGTGACGCTGGCCTGCGAGTTCCCGAATGCAGCAATCATTGCCACAGATATTTCCGATGCAGCACTGGCTATCGCCCGGCGCAATGCCGAAGGCCACGGCGTTGGCGCTCGCATCACACTCAGGCAAGGCGATATGCTGGCAGCGCTTCAACCGAAAGACAGCCCGTTTGACGCCATCATTTCCAATCCGCCCTATGTGGCGGAATCAGAAATGGGGGCGTTGGAAAAAGAACTGACGCTGGAACCACGCCACGCGCTTACCGATGAACAGGATGGTCTCACATATTTGACAACCATTCTACACGATGGCCCCAAACATTTGCATGCTGGCGGCTATATGATGCTGGAAACCGGTTTGTGCGGCTTACCTGATACGCCGAAAAGCATGCTGTTCGAGCAGCAGATCCACGATTTGGCCGGCCATCTGCGCGGCGGCGTTTATCGAATATTTTAGCCGGAACTGTTATCTGGTGTCCGGGTATCAGCCTGCCATTTTTGACAAGGCTATTCACCCCGGCATGAGATTCACTTCACTGGTATCCAGCTTTTGAAACCAGACATGTATCAATCGTCTGGATTTTTCTGCCTTGTTTTGTGAGGGCCGTCGCGAATGATTCAGTTTGACTACCAACAGCCGCATGAATGAATAGAACATCATCGGAGTCAGTATGCATTTTGTTTTCTCCGCCATTCAGTAAATATCAAATTATGAAAGCCTGGCACCGTTAGGCA
>CAZDFL010000012.1:0-21440 GCA_964504835.1 uncultured Zetaproteobacteria bacterium | reverse complement strand
CCGAACCGACTATCAGCCGCGAGCTGAATTCATGCGTTCCGACTTTCAATATATCAGACATCTCTATTCCCCATTTA
The DNA here is from genome assembly GCA_964504835.1 of uncultured Zetaproteobacteria bacterium. GTDB lineage: Bacteria > Pseudomonadota > Zetaproteobacteria > Mariprofundales > Mariprofundaceae > Mariprofundus. Next base: position 21,363 of record CAZDFL010000012.1, on the reverse strand, counting down.
AAAACTATTCAAAATCAATCAAGCGTGAACCGCAAAGGACGCAAGGTTTCGCAAAGAGAGGTACATCAAGGTTTGTCCGCAGCTTTATAGGCATGACCTTGTTTTTGGCAAACCATGCTACATATACAGCTTTGTTTTCCTTTGCGTAACTTTGCGTCCTTTGCGGTAAAATATTCCTTTAGCCGCCGCCAATCATATGTACCAACTCGATACGATCACCCTCTTGCAGACTGGTATCACCATACTGGCTTTTGGGCACCACTTCGAGATTTCTTTCGATGGCAATCATGCGCTTTGCCAGATCCAGTTCTACGACCAGTTCAGCCAGAGTTCGGGCTGATACTGTTTGCGCTTCTCCGTTTAATTGAATACTAATCTGCTCAGACATAAACCCTCATAAAAAGACAATTTGCAACCATTTCATATCGTTTATTACAAAATTCAGGCTTTTTTTGGCCATTATCGAATAAAATCGGATTGACCCTTATTCTTTGCCCTGTAGTGTGAGCCGCATGCTAGCAGCAAGCGACTCTGCACCCAACATGCAGCAATATATAACGATTCCGAAACCTGGAAACTGGCGTGGTGTCAATGATGGCATGGTCGCGGCCAGAGAAGCGATTCAACAGGACAAGCCTGAGCAGGCGGAAAGTATTCTGGTTGAATTACTGGATTTCGCCCCGGTAGAAATCAAGGCATGGAAACTGCTGGCCAAGGTTCAGCGTCAACTGGGGCATATTGAACAGGGTATCGCCAGCGCCACGCGTGCCCTGCAATTGCAAAACAATCCGCTGACGGATGAACCGCCTGCTTCTGTGACGGTGGCCAGACTGTTGTGGGATCAGAATGAATATCAGGAAGCCAGACAAATGCTGGCTATGCTGATCGATGCAGATCCGGACAGCACCGTTCTGTCAGAACTACAACAGCAATGGGGTATGGAGAGAACGACATGAGCATATTGAATATTCTCGTTTTGCATGGTCCCAATTTAAACATGCTCGGCAGCCGCGAACCCGGTCATTATGGCCACCAGACGCTGGCCGATATTACCGAACAATTGATCACACTCGGCGATACGCTGGGCATGACAATCAATAGTTATCAAAGCAATCATGAAGGCGAACTGGTGGATCGTATTCAGCAAGCGACATCGGAGCATATAGATGGCATCGTCATTAATCCGGCCGCCTATACGCATACCAGCATCGCCTTGCGCGATGCCCTGCTGGCTACCGCCATCCCGTTTATTGAAGTGCATTTATCGAACATTCACAGCCGGGAGGAATTTCGCCATCGCTCTCTGCTGGCCGATGCCGCCACCGGTGTGATAGCCGGTTTCGGCGCTACATCGTATTTACTGGCCCTCAGGGGGCTGGCTGAGTTTTTACAACAAACAGAACAACAGACTGAATAACAGACTGAATAACAGACAGGAGTATAATGTGGATATTTCCCAGATACGTAAATTAATTCGACTGATTCAAAGTTCGGATGTCACCGAAATTGAAGTGACGCAGGGCGACCAGACAGTACGCATTTGTCGCCAGGGTGCTGGCGCTACTGCGCCTGTGACGTATGCAGTTCCACCGACGCCTGTTGCTGCGCCTGTCACCGCCGCTGTCCCGGCGACTGAAGAGGAACCCGATGAAGAGCATCAGGTAACATCGCCCATGGTCGGCACATATTACGCGGCTCCCAGTCCGGATGCGGAAAACTTTGTCAGCGCCGGCCAGAAAGTTCAGAAAGGCGAAACATTGTGCATTATCGAAGCGATGAAGATGATGAATGAAATCGAGGCGGAATACAGCGGCGTGGTTGAGTCCATTCTGGTTGAAAATGCTTCACCGGTTGAATATGGCCAGCCTATTTTTATCATCACGCCACTGGCATAAGCGGGGTTTGTATGTTTCATAAAATCCTTATCGCCAATCGTGGTGAAATTGCTGTTCGTATCATTCGAGCCTGTAAAGAGATGGGTATTTTATCCGTCGCAGTCTATTCTGAAGCGGATCGCGACTCGATGCATACCAGACTTGCCGATGAATCTGTCTGTATCGGCCCTGCCCCAAGCGCCCAGTCCTACCTGAATATTGCCGCCCTGATGGCTGCGGCAGAATTGACCGACGCTGAAGCCATCCACCCCGGCTTTGGATTTCTGGCGGAAAATGCAGAATTTGCCGATATTGTTATTGAGTCCGGCCTAACATGGGTTGGCCCCACGCCTGCATCCATGCGCACCATGGGCGATAAAGTCACCGCCAAGAAAGAAATGGAAATAGCTGGCGTACCACTGGTTCCCGGCTCTGAAGGCGCCGTAGAAACGATTGAAGAAGCCAAGGCTATTGCCAAAGAATACGGATTCCCGATTATCATCAAGGCATCGGCAGGCGGCGGTGGACGCGGCATGAAAATTGTGCATGCCGAAGCATCGCTGGCGACTGCTTTTTCCATGTGTAAAACCGAAGCCGGTGCAGCATTTGGTGATGAAACGGTATTCATTGAAAAGTTTCTCGAAGAACCCCGTCATATCGAAGTGCAGGTACTCGGCGACACGCATGGCAATCTCATTCATTTGTTTGAACGCGAATGCTCCATGCAACGCAACAATCAGAAAGTGCTCGAAGAAGCGCCCAGTCCGTTCCTGGATGATGAAACGCGCGAAAAAATTTGTGCCGCCGGACTGGCTGCTGCTAAAGCTGTCGATTATGTCGGCGCAGGCACGATTGAGTTCCTGATGAATTCTGATAAATCCTTCTATTTCATGGAGATGAACACCAGAATTCAGGTAGAACATCCGGTAACTGAATGGATTACCGGCGTCGATCTGGTTGAATGGCAATTCCGTGTTGCCGCTGGTGAAAAACTTGCTTTCGCCCAGAAAGACATCAAGATGAAAGGCCATGCCATTGAATGCCGTATCAATGCAGAACACCCGTTCAAATTCACGCCGTCTCCGGGAACAGTTGAACTGTATCACGCGCCGGGCGGGCGCAGCGTACGGGTGGATTCACAATTGTATACCGGCTACAAAATACCACCCCACTACGATTCGATGATTGGCAAGATCATTACCCATGCCAGAGACCGACAGAAGTGCATTCGACGCATGCAGCGTGCCATGGACGAGTTAGTTATTCTTGGTATCACCACCAATCAGGAGTTGCATCAGCGTTTGCTGGCCAACCCCGGCTTTCAAAAAGCTGATTTCAATATCCATTTCCTGGAGAAGTGGTTACGCCAGATGAGTTTGTAGGGAGAAAGCGTTAGGGGTGAGGGGTAAAATGAGAGGGGGCAGGAACAACAATCCCTCACACCTTACTCCTCACCCCTAACGCGTAATCAAACTCCCGAATACTGCGCATGCACCTCTTTCGCATGCATATTCGGCAGTTTATTCAGCGCTGCAATCAATGCCTTGGCGGAAGCCACGACGATATCGGTATCCGAACCCTGGCCGTTGACGATACGATCACCATCCTGCAAGCGCACGGTTACTTCGCCCTGCGCATCGGTGCCAGCAGTAATGGCGTTGACGGCATAAAGCAGTAGTTTGCCTCTGGGTTCAACCAGTGATTTGATGGCCTTGAAGGCGGCATCGACAGGGCCGTCTCCCTCGGCTGTGGCTTTGTGGGTTTCGCCCTCAATATCCAGTTCAACCGCAGCTACCGGCGTATCGCCGGTGCCGGAAGCGGCATGCAGGCTGATCAGCTTGACGCGTTCTGCATCCACGCTGGCATCGTCGGAGAGAATCGACATCAGATCCTCATCGAAAATCTCTTTCTTCTTGTCGGCCAGCGCTTTGAAACGATCAAACACGGCAATCAGACGCTCATCATTCAGTTTAACACCCAATTCGACATAACGCGCTTTCAGCGCCGCGCGGCCTGAATGTTTGCCCAACACCATGCGGTTGGTAGACCAGCCGACCGATTCCGGCGTCATGATCTCATAGGTTTTCTGGTGCTTTAACATGCCGTCCTGATGAATGCCGGACTCATGCGCAAAGGCATTGGCGCCGACGATGGCCTTGTTGGCCTGAATCGGCATGCCGGTAATGCTACTGACCAGTTTCGAGGTCGGTACGATCTTCGTCGTATCAATGCCTGTCTCGATATCATAACGATCCGAACGGGTTTTCATGATCATCACAATCTCTTCCAGCGATGCATTACCGGCCCGCTCACCGAGACCATTCATGGTGCATTCTACCTGACGCGCACCGTTTTCGACCGCAGCCAACGAGTTGGCCACAGCAAGACCCAGATCATTATGGCAATGCACCGAAAAAATAGCCTGATCAGCATTCGGCACCCGCTCAATCAAGGTACGAATACGGTAACCAAATTCATCCGGCGTCATATAACCCACCGTATCAGGGATATTAATCACCCGAGCACCGGCAGCGATAACCTTTTCCACAATGCGGCACAGGAAATCAATTTCGGAGCGACCGGCATCTTCGGCGGAAAACTCCACCTCGGGAACCAGGGAGCGCGCCTGTTTCACGGCAGCTACGGCTCGTTCCACCACCTGATCCGGCGTCATGCGCAATTTGGCCTGCATATGAATCGGACTGGTGGCGATAAAGGTATGGATGCGAGCCAGATCGCCAGCCGGTTTCACAGCCGCCCCGGCCCGCTCGATATCGCCCGATGCAGCCCGCGCCAGCCCCGCAATGATCGGCCCTTTCACTTCGGAGGCAATACGGTGGACTGCCTCGAAATCACCCGGTGATGCAATCGGAAATCCGGCTTCGATAATATCTACGCCGAGTGTCGCCAGCGCATGCGCCACGCGCATTTTCTCTTCGATATTCATCGAGCAACCGGGGGATTGTTCCCCGTCGCGCAGGGTTGTATCAAATATGTGCAAACGATCAGACATCATGTTCTCCTGTTCTTTATGGTGCGGTTACAGCGGTTTTTGAAAAGAGCCGCAGAAACAAAAAAGGCCGCGAAAACGCGGCCTGTACATCAGTAGCTGAAATCATTCAGCAGACGCACAAGCCCATTCGAAGCAGTAGCAGCTTCGTTGCAGTATTCAGATTCTCGAACCGGGTATTCATAAGGCGCATTATGACCACCGGCATATGCCGTGGTCAACTATCATGCTGCATCATCATGGTGAGAGGCTGCATCTGCCTGCTTTTTGCGCTGACGCCGTTTGATGCGATATTGCGATAATTTCCATTTCTGCCACAGACTTAACAGCGGGCCATGCATGCAGTAGGCAAAAATAATCGTGAATGGCATACGATAAGGCGCAATAGCCAGAAATCCGATCGCCAGCACCATAAAAACAAGCAGTCCGGACGAGCGCCGTTTTTTCAAATCGATATCTTTGCCAGAAATAAAACGCACATTGCTCACCATCAGCCATGACAGGAATACTGACAGCGCCAGCCATAACCATGGCATAGGCTCCAGATGCAAATCAGCATGGTAGAGCACTGCCGAGGCAATAAAGAGCGCGGTAGCCGGGGTCGGTAAACCCTGAAAATAGCGTTGATCCTGCTCATCATGCCGCACATTGAATCGAGCCAGTCTGAGCGCGGCACAGGCTACGACAAAAAAAGCACCCAACCATGCCAGCCGGTGCAAGTCTGGTCCGAGATTAACCAATGCCCATAAATACACCAAAACGGCAGGCGCAACACCGAACGACATCATATCGCATAATGAGTCGTATTCCGCTCCGAAATCGGTTTCTGCATGCAGCAAGCGCGCCACCCGCCCGTCCAGCATATCAAATACGGCAGCAGCCAGAATCGCCCACGCCGCCAGTTCAAAATTACCCTGAATGGATGCAATTAATGAATAAAATCCGGAAAACAAGCCCATCGTGGTAAACAGGCTCGGCAGCACATATACGCCGCGTTTACCCACAGCATCTTTAAGCTTCGGCATAATCATCATCCCCCGTACTGTCACTTTCATGCTTGCGTACGATTACAGTCAATCCGGCCACCACCATATCGCCTACGTTGACATTCAAATCGTAATCGGCCGGGGCGAATGGGATTTTGCCGCGAGCGCGACCAGAAAGTGTTTTAGATTCAGTCATGCGCGTAATCTAGCGGCAATATGAGCTATACCCAAGCAATGCCTTGAACGTGTGCTTTGAACGTCTATACCAACATGACATTGGAATGGGGCTTTCAGTTCGGTTACACTTGCAGTCATGGCGTTGAGCGAACAGCAGTTACTGCAAAGTTACGGTATGCTACATCGGATTTTTCCCGAAGATTTGCATATTGCCAGGCCGTACATTCAAATGCTGCAACACAATCAACACAACACGCAGGCGCTTGATCTGGCATTGTCGATGTCGCATCGCATGCTGGCCAGTGGCAACGCCAGCCATGCCCTGAGTTTCCTCTCTCTCTGCCGACAACTGAATCATCCCGATATTGAGACCATTGAAGATTTATCCAATTTGGCTCGCTACTCCCTCAGCAATGCCGAAGACAACCCGGATCAAATCTTTGCCCTGATTGAGCAGTTATCCGATTCTGAAGGGCAGGATTTTATCAGTCAGGGAGACCTGGTTCAGACTAGCATTGGCGAGAAAATCGTCCGGCAAGGCGCAAGCAGAAAGACCTTTTATCTGATCCTTGATGGTCATGTCGATGTGCAAATAACGCTAGCCAACAGCCATTCAAAAACAGTGCGAACATTGATGCCGGGTGACTTTTTCGGTGAATGCGGCTGTGTTTACAAATTGCCTCGTTCAGCCAGTGTTTGTGCCACCAGTCCAACCTTGTTGCTGGAGTTTTCAGATCATTCGATTGCCAAACTCATGCAACATTCGCTGATGGCAGGTGACTACCTGATCAGAACCGTGCAAGGTCGTTTGGTGCATGCGATGACACATAGTATGCAAGCCTTTGCCGAGCTGCCCGAAGAGGATCGGCTTTGGGCTGCTGAAGAATCCACCGTTCATGAATATGACGATGGGGAAGCTATCGTTGATCGTGAGACCGACCAGCCTGCTTGCCATATTCTTCTCTCAGGCTGTGCGCAACTAACACTGCCCGATGGTGCCACTGCAAGGCTGGAAAAAGGTACGATGTTCGGTGATATCAGCCCACATTTACGCTTGCCATCCCAAGCCACCCTTACAGCAACCGAACATACGCTAATCTGTAGGTTGCCGGAACATATCTTTCATTCGTTTATGAATGTATATGCCTCGTTTGACCAACAGGTTCAAACACTTGGAATCTCGCTGAATCAAAAATACCAGTCGATACGCACAGCATAGAGCGACTCAAAGCCTGCAAACTCGCTTGTTCCAATCCCTTCTGGCAGTTGTGCAAAAGCAGTGACATCCACATCCTCGACCAGCGACCATTTTAACGATGGCGCCACAAACCAGCTACGCTGCTGCATATCGGCAATCAGTAGCAGGTCGAATCGCCACAACGGTGTTAAATCATAGCCCAGCATACCGCCAAACAGTTGGGGTGAACGGCTACTCAAGCGATCCTGCTCCAACGGGCTGGAACCGGCAGCCGCGTTATAAAAATATTCAATGGCCATATACAAGCCATTGGGAAGCCATGCCGGAGACCAGCTATAATCCATCCCGGCGACCACCTGCCCATAGCTCCCCTGCTCTGAGTTTCTGGCCTGCATCCATTCCAGACGAACGCCCGTACCGCCCAGGTTGCCGGTAATATCCAGCCCAAACATGTCCTCAGCCTTGATGCGCCCACCCATCAGCGCCACATCGAACTCGCCGAATGTGTCCTGCCACCGCAGCGCCAGTTTGCGTGATGTCCGATAAGATGCGCGCGCTGGCGCTACCACGGCAATCAGACTGCCATTGCCACCGTAGTTCCAAGCCACCCGAGCAGCATCCACGCCCAGCTTCTGCTCCAGTTCCAGCGCTGTCGGTTGTACCGGATTAAAACGGTCGGTCGGATTCCAGATGCGCCCTGATCCCCAGGCAATACGCTGGCGACCCAGTTTGATATTTATTGAACCGGCATCATATTCGACCCAGCCGCGATAAAGCGTATGTCGCCAATTGGCATGCGTACGCCGGTTAATTGTTGCACTGGCATCCAGCCATGTTGGTTCGGGCTGACGCAGAGATGCGGCAATCACAGGATCGGCCACAAGACCACCCCATAATAATTCATGATCATAAGCCAGATGAAAGCGGAAAGATTTGTAATCGCCATCCATTTCCAGCCGCAAGCGGTTTAAATCGGTTGTTCTATCCTGTTTCAGGCTATCGCGTGTTTCAAACAGCAGATTGGTATATCGCCCGGAAAACTCCAATGCAGGCGCTAGCGTGGTCAGGGTGAAAAGACTGATCAACAAAACTGCAAAGCATTGAGCCGAAGATACCCCAAGACACAGCTTTGTTTTTCTATCCGCGTTCATCTGCGTCCATCTGTGGTTCAGGAGGTTTTGACTGACATTATCTGTCCATCTTGCATCGTAATCAGCGTACGCGCCGTTTCGATGACAGTAGGATCATGGGAGGCAATCACAAATGTCGTGCCCTGCTCTTCGTTTAGCTTTCGCATTAGCCCCATCAACGATGCGCCGGTATGCGAATCGAGATTGGCGGTCGGCTCATCGGCCAGCACCAGATCAGGACCCGCCGCCAGCGCCCGCGCCACCGCCACACGTTGCTGCTGCCCGCCGGACATCTGATCCGGCCTGCGCTTTTCAAATCCCTCTAAACCCACTTCCGCCAGCCAGTGGTCGGCCAGTTCAAAGCGGTGCTTTTTATCCATGCCCTGCAACTGCAATACATAGGCGACATTTTCACGCGCATTCAGTACACGAATCAGATTATAAGCCTGAAACACAAAACCCAGATGATGCAAACGAAATGTAGCTCGCTGGGCTGCCGTCATCGTCAACATATCCTGCCCGGCAATCGTCAGCGCTCCACGATCAGGTCGATCCAGCCCGCCCAGCATATTGAGCAACGTCGTCTTGCCCGAACCCGAACGGCCTGCCAGCACCACATAAGCACCGCGATCAATCGACAAATCCACCCCGTCCAACGCCGCCACTTGCAACTCGCCACTCTCATAATAGCGGGTCAACCCTCGGGCTAAAATCAATCCCTCAGCGTTGTTCATGATTCATCATCCAGCTTGCGAACTTGCTTGATCTCCAAGTAATTATCTTTGGAAATTCAGGATTTTCAATTTCGTCAATGCGTTCTTGACCAACTTTAGCCAACCAGCGTTTGAACGGTTCGGCCTGTTTGCTGGGAATGGATTGAATCAGGCGAAAAACATCCTCTGTTTTACCCGCCAGCGTTTTTCTTATCTTGCCTTTCTCCGTAAGCATTTCTACCTGGGGATCTGTTGTCCCCAGGTAGAATCCAAGCTCCTCATCCCGTTTACGAATCTTTTTCAGGTAATCTGTTGGATTGGCGCTTCCAGTTAATGCGCCGACCACATCGACCAGGGAATAATACCATTCATCCTCATGCCACGCCCTGCGAATTTCTTTGCTCTGGAATACAACAAGTTTATGCATTTGGTTATCTGTCATGGCAACCGCCCTATATCGAACCAGGTCAAGTGTGCACACAGTGTGTTCACTATTTTCATATCGGGAAATACCTCAGCATCATAAAAACGATCATGCGGGTTAATGACTTCAACTCAAAACTCCCGCAAAGCATGAGCCGGCTCCAGTCTGGAGGCTTTCCAGGCCGGGATCAGGCCTGCGATCATGGCACCGAATAACGATGCACCCAGAATGCGTAGCACGCTGTCAACTTGCAATAACGGGTGAATCACCGGATTCATGTACATAAACGAGAAAGCGATGGCGAACTGGGATAAATCGATACCGTGCTCGCCGTACCACAGCGATAAACCGCCACCAAGCACAAAACCGGCTACGCCACCAATCAGCACCAGAATCACCGTCTCCCACACCACCATGGCAAATATTTGCGACGGCATCACACCCAGCGCGCCCATCAATCCGAACTCGCGCACCCGTTCATGCATGCTCATCAGCATCGTATTGAGCACTTCAGCCAGTACCACGATAATCACAATCAATAATACAATCCAAGTATAGGCATCGGCAAAATTAGCCCATTGTAGCGCCATCGGATCGATATCGAACCAGCGCAATACCTCCACCCCCTGCCCCGCCAATGCGGCTTTGATCTGACCGGCCAGTGGCGTTACCCGCTCGAAACTATCGGCGCGAATGACGATATCTGTCACCGCCTGTCCCAAACCCAACCAGTGCTGAGCGCTGGTCAGCGGCACGATGACACTCATATCGTCCACATCCATCACGCCGGAATGAATTAACCCGCGCACCCGGAACACTTCAGACGCAATATCACCACCCGGCACTGCCGCCATCAACACCAGCTTATCACCGATCCCGATACTGAGCCGATCCGCTAGTCCGTCTCCCAATACCGCCGCCCGCTTATCACCTGTCGGCAACCATGCGCCTGTCGAAATAAAGGTGGAAAGGCGACTGATATGTTGTTCGGCTTCCGGCTCAACTCCGTAAATCAGCGCTCCTGCATTGGCTCCGGCACTGGAAGCGAGTCCCGATACGCGCACGCGCCGCGTGATAGCGCGTACGCCACCTATATCTGCAATGGCATTCATCACTTGCTCGGGCGCATTGATGCGTTGCGCCAGCTTGCGGCTGTCTTCAAAGCCCTCGGCATGAATCTGGATATGTCCGGTCATGGTCAGGGCAAAATTGGATTTTATTTGCTGCATCCAGCCATCATCCATGGCTGAAAGAAAGGTTAATGCTGCAATGCCGATGGCTAGCGCCGCCACAGTCAGAAGCGTGCGCAAGGGATGTAACCACAGGTTACGCCAGCCCAGCTTCAGATAGATACTGTAGATCGTTTGCATTAGGTCGTTTGCATTAAATCGTGTTCATTAGGTCGCGCCCATTAGATCAAACGAACCCGAAAAGAGCGCCCCTTCAATTTTTCATGGCTCAGCTTCTTAAGCGCCAGCTTCACATGCGTCCGATCCACTGCCACATAGGCCCAGTTATCGAGAATCTTGATCTTGCCGACCTGTTGACCGGCAATCTCACCCCCAGCCGTCAGCGCGCCTAAAATATCACCGGGACGCAGCTTCTGCTTCTTTCCGCCGCCAATCTGCAAGGTTTGCATCTTCGGTTTGGCGGGGCGCGTATCAAGCAGGCTTTTAGCTGGCAGCGCCGCATGCTCAAGAGCGCAATCGAGATAATCACTCAACATGGTCAGCTTATATTCATTACCATTGTGCAGGGTGAACGCCATGCCAGTGTGTCCGGCGCGGCCTGTGCGACCAATGCGATGCACATAGGTTTCCGGCTCATGCGGCAACTGGACATTAAATACGGCATCGATTGCTTCGATATCCAGCCCACGCGCAGCAACATCCGTAGCCACCAACACCGACACGCTGTTGTTGGCAAAACGCACCATCGTTTGATCACGTTGCCACTGCTCCAGATCGCCATTGATCACCACGGCGCTAAACCCGTGTTGCATCAGCGCATCGGCAATATCCACGCTTTCCAGTTTGGTATTGCAAAAGATAAGGCTCGATTGCGGAGCGAATTGCAATAGCAATAAACGCAGCGCGACGATGATTTCTTTCTTATTTTCTAGCTGATAAAAATGTTGTGAAATCGTACTATTATCATGCCTATCTTCCACTTTTACTATAACTGGTTTCAACATGATGCGTTTGACCATCAGTTTGATTTTGTCGGGGAATGTAGCGCTGAATAGCAAAGTCTGTCGCCATTTGGGCAGTTGGCCGATAATGGCATCAACCGATGCCTGGAAACCCATATCCAGCATACGATCCGCTTCATCCAGAACCAGCGTGTTCACATGCTTTAAGCTCATTGTGCCGCGCTTTACATGATCTTCGATACGGCCAGGCGTGCCGACGATAATATGAGCACCATGTTGCAACGAACCCAATTGAGGCCCGAACGGCATGCCGCCGCACAGGGTTAACACTTTCACATTGGGCAACCTGCGCGCCAGTCTGCGAATCTCTTTGCTCACCTGATCGGCCAGTTCACGCGTCGGGCACAGCACCACGGACTGAATGCCATGCGCCTTCATATCCAGCTTGTTGAGCAAACCCAATGCAAAGGCAGCCGTTTTACCCGAGCCTGTTTTAGCCTGCCCGATCACATCTCGACCGGCCAGAATATCAGGCAGGCTTTGCGCCTGAATCGGTGTCATCTGCGCATAATCAAGCGAGGCCAGATTGGCAAGCAGATCGGCATGCATGTTCAGGATGGAAAAAGATTTCTGGCTCATTGGGTTATCCTATTCTAATTATTGATATTGTGCTGGCGATACTTATTTCAATAACCTCATCCATGCTGAATCGCCTCAACAGGTTCGAGACGAGCGACGCGGATGGCGGGCCAGATCGAGGCAACCACGGCTGCGGCCAGTACAGCCAGCACCGTATCGAGCAAATGTCCGGTGTCGATCTCGGTATGAATCACCGGATTGAGATAGAAGCGCGCGACGGAATCCATCTGGCTGGATAAATCAATGCCCGCGCCGTGAAAATAATGCACCAGCAGCAAACCAACCATCATGCCAACCACCACACCGGCCATGCCCAGCAATAAGGATTCAATCACCACCATACCGGCCAGACTCGCTCGTCCGCAGCCCAGCGCTATCATCACGCCGAATTCATGGATGCGCTCCAGCATGCTCATCAAGACCGTGTTCATGATGCCCGCTGCAATAATCACCAGCACAATCGACAGAAAAATATAATAAAACGCATTCTCCAGTTCTACCCACTGCTTCATCATCGGATACATATCGTACCAGCGCAGCACCTCATAGCCGGAACCCAGTTTTTCTCTCAAAGCCGCAGTGACCAGCTCCAGTTGTTCTCGGGGCAATTGCACCACGATTTCCGAATATTTATCGCCCATGCCCGTCATCTGCTGCATAAAGCCGAGCGGAATAATCGCCAGGCCTCGATCAATGCCCATTTCACCGCTGGAAATAATGCCGACCAGTTTTAATTTTTCCGCCGCCAGCGATCCATAACGGTCTTCGGTCAGAAACACCACATCATCGCCCAGATTGACGCCGAGATTGCGCGCCGTCGTTTTGCCCAGCACGCATGCAGCCTCATTATTATCGCTAATAAAGCGGCCACGATCCACCTTGCCTGCAATGCGCGTTGCAGCTTGCTCCATATCCGGATGCATCCCCAGCAGAATCAAACCTTCTGATGTTTCCTCACCCGCTGCCAGCGCAAACGTGCGCAAGCGATAGGCCAGCTTATCAGCCCCGAGCTCATGTAATAATGTGATGACTTTACCGGAATCCGGCACCGTTTTGGACAGTTTGGGATGATGAAAAAAACCATCCGCATGCACCTGAATACTGCCAACGATGACCTGTTGCAGATTGCGCATCATGGTGTTGTGCACGCCGTCGTTAAAACCCCACAGGAAAATCAGCGAAGCCAGCCCCAGCGCAACGGCAGATACGGTAAGCAGGCTGCGGCGCGCATTGCGGATAATATTGCGCCAGGCCAGCGAAAACATCAGCGCCCTTTGCTACGTGAGTTTGAGCGCAAGTTAGCGCGGCTAAATGTGCGATCCGGAATTGGCGTATCAAAACTGATGCGCTCCAAGACCATCACCGTACGCTTATCAGGTGTAGCCATCGGCTGCATGATCCAGCGTGAGGGAATATCGCGTCCGCCCATATGCTTCACCAGATCAAAGGCCAGATGGCGGATATGTTTGCCATGCTCATCGTAATAATCTTCGGATAACGGCATCGCATCATGCGTCATGCGCCGCACAATCTTGCCCCACACCACCGGCGCATCGGGCTTCGGCGTTGATTCCACCGTGTAAACACCATCCGCATCGGCCAGTAACTTATGCGAATAATCTTTGACCACCGATTCCATTTTAACCAGATCGTCATTGGTAAAATCCGAGCCCATCCAATTCGATAGCATCATCGACGGCGGGATGCGAATATCGCGTTCCAGCTTGGGCAGATACATCCACAGATTATCGCCACCCTTGAGCCATGTGGTGTTTTTATCTTTTCTGGGCGCCAGAATGCGAATAAAAAAACGTTTTTTACTGCGATCATCCCATGCATCGAGCCGCACTTCACGCTGCCAGTCGGCAGTTTCGATGCGCATCGTATAGCGGGCGATGCTGGTATCCGAGCGCATTCGATTCTGCACGTTCTGCACCAGATCAGCAGCAGCGATTGCTATCTGACTATCCTGAGCATGGCCGCCAGACGGCAGCCCGGCCATCAGGAGCAACAAGCATGCAAAGGCAAATCGTTTCATGAGTCGATGATAGCGTTTCAAAACGCAGGCGTGAAGGTGGAGAGACCCCGGTGAATACACTGCAATGCCACCTGACAGGTTTTTTTCGCAAGTTCGACAGACTCCCGTGGCAAACATAAAGCGGCCCATGCGGGCCGCTTTTAAAGACAAGCCTGAAGGCCCATCATGTTATTTCTGGTTAATGTTAACCCTGATTGGTTTCAAATTTCTGCATATAGGCAACCAACGCATCTACGCCCTCTTCCGGCATGGCATTATAGATACTGGCGCGCATGCCGCCGACGGAGCGATGCCCCTTCAGGGTGATCAGTCCGCGCTCTGCTGCACCGGCAAGAAAAGCGGCATCCAGATCGGGATCGGCCAGCGTGAATGTTACGTTCATCCAGGAACGGGCATTGGTTGCCACCGGATTGGCGTAAAAATCGCTGTTATCAATCACGGCATAGAGTTTATCGGCTTTGCGCTTGTTGATCGCGCCCATCGCTTTTAGACCGCCCTGCTCCTTGATCCATGCGAACACCAGCCCGGCCATATACCAGCTATAGGTTGCCGGTGTGTTGTACATCGAACCATTATCGGCGTGGGTTTTGTAGTTGAACATGGCAGGCGTGCTGTCGCCAGCGTTACCTAGAAGATCCTCACGAATAATCACAATAGCCAATCCTGCCGGGCCAATATTCTTCTGAGCACCAGCATAGATCATGGCGAATCTGGACACATCGATCGGGCGCGACAGGATGGTAGAAGACATATCCGCGATAAGGGGAACATCACCGGTTTCCGGAATATAATCAAATTCAACACCGGCGATGGTTTCATTCGGCGTATAGTGAACATAGGCCGCATCGGGATTCAGTTTCAGTTCTGCTTGTGTCGGCACGGTGGTAAAACCGTCACCCGAAGTGTCTGCGGCGATATTGACAGTGCAATAACGTTTAGCCTCGGCAATTGCCTTCTTCGACCAGATGCCGGTATTGATATAATCGGCGCTCGGCTTATCGCCCAGCAGATTCAGCGGAACCATGGCAAACTGAGCCGAAGCACCGCCCTGAAGAAACAACACCTTATAGTTATCAGGAATCGACATCACCTCGCGCAGATCTTGCTCCGCCTTTGTCGCAATGGACATATACTCTTTGCCGCGATGGCTCATTTCCATGACGGACATGCCCGAGCCATTCCACTCCAGCATTTCCTGCTGCGCGCGCTGCATAACTGCTGTCGGCAACATTGCCGGCCCTGCACTGAAATTAAATTTTCTTGCCATGATTGGTATCCTTTATCCTGGATAGATTCGGGGAGACATGATCTGTTTCCCTCCAGATTTTCAAGGCGTGAAAGATAGCCGCACAATGACGATTCCTCAATGAGCGAAAAATCCAATGGCAATGTCGGGTCTTTTGTCTTTGACTTCCTCTGCGCTCTCTGTGTTCTCTGTGGTGAAAAGCTTTTGACTTGATTATCCTGAAAACCGGATCGCATCTCAAATCTGCTGTTATTCGTTGCTCGCATGGTTAGTGTGCTGCCATGTCCAATTCTACGATTTATATTGATACCCCTGAACAACTGGCTGATGCCTGTCCGGAAATGGCCGCCTGCCGCGTCCTCTGTCTGGATACTGAATTCCACCGGGAAAAAACCTATTACGCCGAATTCGCCCTGATGCAGATTTATGGTAACGGCCAATGCTGGATTATTGACCCCATTGCCATTGATGATCTGTCCGGGCTCTGGGATATCCTGTGCGATCCCGATATTCTGAAAATATTTCACGCCGGTCGACAGGATGTTGAGATTTTTGTGAAAGAATCGGGGCGTCTGCCCACGCCCTTGTTCGACACCCAAATCGCCGCCGCCCTGCTTGGATACGGCCAGCAGGTCGGCTTCGGCAATCTGGTACAGCGCATCACCAAAAAGGCGCTGGCCAAGGGTGAATCATTCACCGACTGGAAAGCGCGCCCGCTAACGCCCAAACAGCTCATCTATGCTGCCGATGATGTGATCTGGCTAATGCCGGTCTACCAGCATTTGCAGGAGCGTCTTGAAGCCACCGGACGCATGGCATGGCTGGAGGAAGAACAAAGCGTACTCAATAATCCGGCCACTTATGACAACGATGAAGCATCTGTATTCTGGCGCGTTAAAGGCGTTACCAAGTTGAAAGGTAAACATCTGGCCGCACTACGCGAGTTAGCGGCATGGCGAGAACGCGCGGCCAAAGCCCGCGATATCCCTCGCCGTCGCATGATTTCAGATGAAGCCCTGCTTGAAATTGCCCGGCGCAGTTCATTAACGCAGCAAACCATGCAGCGCATGCGCGGTGTCAATGCCGGTTTTATCAAGCGCTTCGGTGAAGAAATCATCCAGACCTGGCAACAGGGCATGGATATGCCGGAATCCGATTGGCCCAAACAAACACCGCGCCGCCATAATCATTCAGGCACCGACCTGCGCCTTGAAATGCTGGATACGCTGGTGCGCCTGAAAGCCGAGGAAGGCGAAATTGCTTCATCCATTCTGGCCAATAAATCCGAACTGGCCGAACTGGCCTCATGGGGTTATCGCTGTAAAGATGAACCGCCAGAAGTGGGCTGCCTGCATGGCTGGCGCCATGAACTGGTTGGTCATGATTTGCTCAGGCTGCTGCGCGGTGAAATCTGTCTGCACCTGAATCCGCAAACCGGATTGCCTGTCATCACGCCGTTTCAAGCGACGAGTAAGTCATGAAACTTTGTTTCTCCATTGATGCCCTCTCTGCTTCCGGTGCCAAAGCTTGGCGGTTGCAGGACAATGACAGCTGGCGCGAATGCATTTATGCCGAACCGCTACACGATGGTGATGCCCGAATCACGGACAAGAAAACGGCTGAATTCTGGCTTGGCCGCCGTTTAAAAAAGAATAATGAAACAGGATTAACAGCGCAAAACAAGGCCGGAACATTCGATTTTCTGATGCGCGGAATTTTTTCACATGCCGTATTGCATAGAAGCTCAAGTGCGCCAGTACCCGACAAGAAACAGATGCTCGATTGTTACGCACAACTCAAGCCGGGCACGCCCTGGCTGGTCTATCTGGATGTTGCCGGTCAT
The DNA here is from genome assembly GCA_964504835.1 of uncultured Zetaproteobacteria bacterium. Lineage (GTDB taxonomy): Bacteria > Pseudomonadota > Zetaproteobacteria > Mariprofundales > Mariprofundaceae > Mariprofundus. The sequence continues at coordinate 3,933 of CAZDFL010000012.1, read as the reverse complement.
TTCCGCGCACTCGATACCAGTCAGACATCACTCATCGCCAACCTCGATATCGCCGTGCGCGGAGAAATCGCCTCCAGCGAAGATTATATCGGTTGCAAGGCAGTCGAAAATGAACAAATGATGGCCAATCTCTACCGTCAGTTTCTGGCTGGCTGGCTGGATCACCTTAAGTCATCCAATATGAATATTTTTGTGCCCGATGTTGAAAAGCTGAAAGGTGAAGAGTCCTACCTCAAAGCCATCGGCAACTGGCAACATGAGCATCGTCAGTAATTCAGAATACCCATCTATTTATCAGCAGAGGCGATCCAAGTGACGCCTCTCATGCGCAGCGTTTCGCCTTGTTTCATGGCATTTGCTGTTTTGATGACGTCATCAATATAATCTGAGCGAGCTGAATCTTCCAGTTGTCTGACCAGCGCCATGACCGGTGCCGCCAAATCCGATATGGCCTGCCAGTAAGCCAGGCCGTCATCAACATCTAACACATCGATTTCCATCTCTTCCAGCACGATATTTCTGAACCCGACCGAAGCAAGCGCGCCCCACAAACGCTCCGGATCAGCAAAAGCAAAAATTCCGGGCGTACCGGCAGGCGGTACGGGGATATCCATATAGTTGCGCAAGGTGTTCATCAGCACGCCCACAAAAGGATTTTTCTCAGGTGCAGCCCAGCAGGCCAGACTGATACGCCCGCCCTGTTTCAGCGCTTTGCAGGCGGCAGCCAGACAGGCTTGCGGCTCGGGCATAAACATCAGCCCCCAACGAATCGTCACCGCATCAAATGAGGCTGGTGCAAAATCCAGTGCTTCCGCATCCATGCAACGAAACTCAATATTGTCGAGATTTGTTGTTGCGACTTTCTCACGAGCAACCGCGAGCATTTCATCCACCAGATCGGTGCCGATCACCTTGCCGGTTTTGCCAACCAAATGCGCCGCCGATATCGCCGGTTCTCCTGTGCCCGAAGCAATATCGAGCAGCCTGGAACCGGTGGAAATACCGGACAGCTCAAGCATGCGCCTGGTGACGGGTGCAGCCCCTTTTCGTAACAGGTCATCACGCCGACGCCAGCCTTCGGCAGCCGATGACCAATTTCTGCGTTCGCGTTCTTTTAATTCGCATGTATCTGGCTTTATCATATTGGATTCCCTGTAAACCGTATTATGGCAAACTCTTTCATCAAAACCAACGTCGTATAGTGCTGAATGCACATTAGCGAGGAATAACATAGCAGCGTGCAGAAATGCCATTTCCCGCAAGGATGCGTTTCGAGAAAACCCGTGTTAAGCTGGCCTGATTTTATTAGAGGTGAATCATGATGCACATAGCAAGCCACGCGGATAAAAATCAAACGGATGTGCTTGATCAACGTTCGAAGGCGTTGATGAAAATGTTCTGTCTTTCGTTTGCTTTTATCTTGTTTGTATCGCTGACGGGCTTTGCTACAAGCCGTGCCTATGCCGGGGGTGCATTGCCGTCGGGTACGCGGATAAATCTCAGCGCGATGGTGGAGACACACATAGCCAATGATGAAGTGGTGATCAACTTTCGGATTGAGCAGGAAGGCAAAGATGCAGCTGCGGTGCGGCAGTATGTCAATCGAGTCAGTAGCGCAGTCCATCAGCGGCTAAAAACAGAGCGGGGTGTAAAACTGAAAACGGTCAGCCGTAATATGCAGCCGCTGTGGCGATATCCGAAGAACAGTCAGCGCGTTCGCAGCGGCTGGCGTATGACACAATCGGAGCAGGTGATTAGCCACAATCTTGAGGCCGTATCGACGTGGCTGGATGTGATCGAGGCTGCCGAGGCACAGTTGTCCGGTCTGCAGTTTCGCATCAGCAGCAGCGCATCGAAACAGGCGCAGGATCAACTCAGGCTTAAGGCTATTGCTGTATTTCGGGAGAAAGCGGCAGTGATTGCCAAAGGTTTGAACGCACAGCAGTTCAGGATCATTCAACTCAACACCAGCAGCCAGTCAGCGCGACCAGTGCTGTATCGTGGCCAGATGGCCATGATGTCGAAATCAGCCGATGCCGCGCCGCCATCGCTGTCGGCCGGCGAGGGGAAAGTCAGTGTAAGCATCAGCGGTTCGATTGAGGTGCCGTTTACCGATTTTCCAGTCAAATAACAACGCCATGAAAATTATTACAGCCAACCTCAACGGCATACGCGCCGCCACGCGCAAAGGGTTCTGGGACTGGTTTGCCGCACAGAATGCCGATATCCTGTGTTTGCAGGAACTCAAGGCGCATGAACATCAGATTCCCGAAGCAGCCCTTCCCGACGGCTATTTCCGGCAATTTCACTTTGCTCAAAAGCCGGGCTATTCCGGCGTGGCGCTCTATTCCCGCCAGCAGCCGGACAATGTATATATCGGGCTAAACTCTATTGATCCGGAAACGGACTGGTCGCGCTTTGATGCGGAAGGCCGTTTTGTGATGGCTGACTTTGGCAAGCTATCCGTGATTTCAGCCTATTTCCCTTCCGGCTCCAGTTCGCCCGAGCGGCAGGCTGGCAAGATGATCTTTCTGGAACAGTTCCTGCCGCTGATCAAACGATTAAAAGATGAGGGTCGTGAACTGATTGTCTGTGGCGATATGAACATCGCCCATCAGCGTATCGATTTGAAAAACTGGCGTGGCAATCAGAAGAACTCCGGTTTTCTGCCCGAAGAGCGCGCATGGTTTGAGCAATGGCTCAAGGCAAGCTTCGTAGATGTATTCAGGCAAAGCTATCCCGATAAGGAGCAATATAGCTGGTGGTCGAATCGCGGCAAGGCGCGCGAGAATAACGTTGGCTGGCGTATTGATTATCATATCTGCACCCCTGAAACAGCAGTAACTATTAAAGAACTCAGCGTTTTTACCGATGAATGGTATTCTGACCATGCCCCGGTCACAGCTGTCTTTATGTAGATAAACCAAGGGAGGTAATGCTTGAGCAAGCTCATGTCAGCGCTGGATGACGTACAACAGATAGCCACATCGCTGGCCAGTGTTGCCAGCAATGCTGTGCAGGTGAATTTACTTATTCTCGGTGGTGGACGCGGCGGTTTGGCAATGCTGGAAGTATTGCAACATTATGACTGGGTCAATATCCATGCCGTTGTTGATATGACGGAACATGCCATCGCTTTCCCTGCAGCCAGACAAGCGGGCATTCATACGTCCATCGACAGCAGGCTGACACTGGAACAATTTAATGGGGACATTGTCATTGATGTAACCGGCGATAAAAAAATAGCCAAGAAACTTGCGCCAAGCTTGTTACTGCGCCGCATCGAACTAATTTCCGGCAAATCCGCCAAGCTCCTGTTCGACCTGGTCAATGCGCAATTACGCAATGAAAAAACGATTCACCGGCAAAATACGCGACTGGATCTGCTCGACAGCATGCTTGAGATTACCATGCAACTGGAAAACCGGCCGCCGCTGGATGAAATCCTCAAGCAGTCATTGAGCAACTTGTATGGGCATGTAAGCGCGACAAAAGGCATGACTGTCATTTTCAATAGCGATGGTTCGGGCCATATCACCAGCGCTATCGGTACGCAAAAACCGTCCTGTGATATTGCCGCCTGCGCTCCGATTCAGGATGTTTGCAAGGAACTGACTGAGTACCATCGATTCAAAACCCTGCCCCAACCCATTCAACTGAATTGCTCGAAAACCACCGGAATGTACAACACAATTCTGCCTATGTGGCAACAGAACAGGCTGGCCGCCGCCCTGTTGATGGATATACCGGGCATATTGAATCGAGAACAGCGAACTGCGTTGAATATGGCATCCATTCATTTGAATATGGCGGCAAAAACACTGGATCAATACGAACACCTTGAAAGTATGGCCATGCTCGACGGTTTGACCGGCGCTTTCAATCGCCATTATTTTGATCGCAAGTTTAAAGAAGAAGTCAGCCGTATTCAGC